>NZ_JBWBQS010000006.1:0-227500 GCF_056279125.1 Novosphingobium sp. Sphag1I
CGCCATTCATATCTGGGCGGCATCAGCCCCCTCGCATTCGAGGCCAAGGTGGCATAGTGAGATAGGTGACCGGCACAAATCCGTTACAAGTCCACTCGGTGATGTCCAGCTCGCGGTTGAGCCGGTCCTCCAGCTTGAGCCAATAGGCAACGCGATCGGCCAGCCTTTTGTCGTTGACGATGATGAGCAGATCATAGTCCGAGCGATAGCCCTTGGCGGTATGCGGTTCATCGACCCAGCCGCCGCGCGCATAGCTGCCATAGAGCAGAATCTTCTCGATCCGCCCGCGCTTCTTCCATGCATGTGTGGCCAGCGCCAGCGCGCCCTCAAACTCCTCGAAGATGGCCTTCACCACGCGCTCGAGCTCGCGCTGCTTGTGCGGGGGAAGATGATCAAGATCGGTGCGCATGATTTTCATCTCTAACGGAAAAGATCGCCTCGCGCCAAGCCTTGGCGTGAGGCGATAGGGGAAGGGTCAATCGCGCCACCATCGGCGCCAGCCTTGCAGCCCAGCCCAGACGATCCAGCGACGCCACCAGTGACGGCGTGGACTTGCCAGATTGCGCTCGAGGTTACCGAACGCGCTGACGAAGATCCGCAGAGCCTCCTGGCTGGGAATCCCCATCCGTTCGGCGATCTGCTCGATGGAAAGGCTGTCGACACGCACCGCCAGAAACACATCCCGTTCCCGCCCGGACAGGCGCATCAGGGCATCTTCCATCGCCGCGAGGGCAAGAGGATCAGGCGGCGGACCGACCTCCTCCGGTCCTTGTTTGCGAGAACTGGCCTGCGCCCGTTCCTGCGCGCCTTTCGCCAGCTCCCTGAGCTCAGCACTGACCGCGCCTTTGCTCGCCACCGGCAAGGATGGGCGCTTGCCCGGCCCGTTCATGCCACGTCTCTCGCATCGAGCAGGCGCTCGGCACCGGGGCGGAAGGCCAGCAGATAATCCGCCGCCTTGCTGGCCTGACTGGCCGCGCGAAAGATCGCCCGATTGTCGGCCTTGAGCACCTCAAGCCAGCAGGCAAGGTAATCAGCATGCCGCACGGTCGGCACAATGCCCAAAGCCGCGCAGGTAAAGGCGCTGCAGAGTTCGGCGACCAGTTCCTCGCGGCTATACGCAGCGCTGCCAAAGCGCCCGGTCTGATCGCGGTTCAATCGCGAGGGGTGACCTGACCAATGGCCAAGTTCGTGCAGCACCGTCCGGTAAAAATTGATCGGCTCCATGAAGGCCGACTGCATCGGCACTTCGATCCGATCCGCACCCGGCACATAGCAGGCATGGGGCGCCCCGATAGAGATCTTGGCCCCGCTCGCCGCAATCAGCGCCTCAGCTTCGGGAATGGTCTCGACATCACCCCGCTGCGTGCTGCTCTGCGCCTGATAGAGATGCTCGGGCAGGCCATCGCATTGCGCGATATTGAAGACCGTGAAGCGTTTCAGGAATGCCACCTGCCGCACCTCATCGCCGCCAGCCGCGCCGCCCGCGCCCTCGTCCCCGCCGCGCGCATCCTTGGGCGTAAAGCGATCCGCATAGCAGACCGTCACCCCGCGCTCGCCCTTGCGGACATGGCCGCCCAGCGCTTCCGCCTGCTTGAAAGTAAGCCAGCGCTGCGCGCTAAACCCACCCTCGAACAAGGCATGCCAGAGAAGGAGAATATTGATCCCGGAATAGGCCCTGCCGCTGCTGGCATTGCAGGGCAGCCCCGCCAGCACCGCCGAACTATCCCAAGGCTGCACCCATGGCAGCCGCCCCTTTTCCAGTTCCGCAACAATGCGCGCCGTCACCGTGGCGTAAAGCTCTTCCATCGGCTTGGGCCGCGCAGCCCCATCCATTGCGCCAGCCGAACCAGCCCCGCGATTGCCATGCGAACGATAGGTATGATTGTAAGCCATGATCCTTCACTCCTGCCTAAACCGCCACAAACCGGCGCCGGTCGGGCGGGTGGGCGGCAGGAGCGAACCAGCAGGCCCGTCGAGGAAGGCGCGGGGCACCCGCCGGGCCGCAATGCAATGAAGGACCCCGGCCGCGCCGGGGTTGCGCCGCGCCGCGACGGGCCTACAGGGCAGCGACGCCCACCTGCCTGACGGAAGCCGGAGGCCAACGCCAGCGCGCAGCGCGCGCTGTCCACCAGGCCGGGCAAAGCCCGGCCACCGCGCCAGTGGCGCGGCCCTTCACCCCTTCCGCGTCAGCGATCGAAGCGGCCCTCCCGACGAGACGCCAAGGGCGACTCGGGTGGAGCAAAGCGGAACCAGAGCGCGGTCCGGCGATCGTAAAGCGACAAGCCGGAGACGTCCTGAGACTCCTCGTGCAAATTCCCTCGAACCACGCATGGCGCTCTGGGAGTCTCCTGGGGTCTCTGGGGTTCTTTGGGGATCACTTGGAAATTGAGCTTTGTCTCAGCCTCTTGACCACGACTGAGGCCATCCCAATGCTCAGGAAAACCAGTGCTCTTCCACTGCGTCCAGCCAAGGGAAAACCATCATGACCCACCCGCCACCCGACCGCATGCTTCGTCTCAACACGGTGCTCGACCGCACCGGCCTCAGCCGCTCCACCCTCTATCGCAAGATCGAGGCCGGGACCTTTCCCCGACAGGTCCGCATCGCCCAGCGCTGCTGTGGCTGGCGCGAAAGCACCATCAACGCATGGCTGCAGAACCCGTTCTTCTGGAACGAGGCTGACGCACAACAAAGATTCGATAAAGAACTTACCTAACTGCGACCTTGTTCTTTAAGCTGCATATCGCCCATGGGACGCTCGGTGGAATCGGCATGGAAGTGTAAGCGACCTACCGAGCTGCCGCCCTTAATGGAGGCGTTAAGTACTTCGTCGCAAAGACGGTTGTTGATCATGCGTACGAAGCCGAAGGTGACGCATTGCAGAAGCATGGTGCAGTTCTCTCTGCGTGCTTTGTGGTAAGGGCGATAGAGCAGTTATTTCAGGCTGGCGTGCTCTGATATGGCAATTGGCCCTGGAGGGCCGCCTGAACCTGCGGCGGCTTCCGTCGGCCAGGCCCTGAGCCTCGAACGTCTTGTTTGAGGGCCCGATCAGCAGCGCGATCGGCAGAGGCTGCGCTTAACTCATCCCTCGATGGTGGCATTGTGCCTCCAATCAGCGGCGAGGACCCAGCCGCCCTCTTTGGTGGCAATGTACCAATCGTTCCAACCGTTTCTGCTAGTTGATGTGACCGCCTTAGAGGCCGATGAGAATGATGAGTGTTTCCCATCCACGCCTTCGATCACAAGCGCGCCATCGACTACCTGACCCGCATATTCTTTTCCCATATAGGTGAAGCGGCAATTCGTCCCGTCAGAAGGAAATGGCGTCGGAAGGGCGGTCCAGCTTGGGCGTTCATTTGTACCCAAGCCAGGAATTTCGGCTCGCTTAGGCGCAGTCCACAACTTCGCCGCCACGTCGAACAACACCGCGCCGCGCTCTGCGATCGTCGCTTCACTCCAAGTCGAATAATCAGCGATTTCACGGTTCAACGCCAAGGCCGTATTCGCCTTGATCGCGGCCAACTTAGCCGACAGCGGGCCATTGGAAACCGTTGAGTTCAGGGCTTGGGTCAGCAATGTGAGATTGCCGATTACGTTCACCGCAGCCTCACGCGCGCGAATTTGGCTGGCAAGTTCGGGACCGTATTGATCTTCGCTCAGCCCGACCATTTCGGCGATTGGCCACGCGGCCTGCCACTTTTGCGGCATAATGTGCTCGATCGTCAGTGCCGACCGGATCACGATATCTTCGTTCAGCGAAGTCCGTTTGGCGCGTTCGATAGCTTCGAAAATGTATCGTAGCCGGGGCTGGCGTGCAGACTTGTACTGTTCGCGCATGATCCAGCTGTGGCGCCATTCGGCATCGTCCGGCCAGCGGTCCAGATCAGCGGTGCGGCTCGAAAGGTAGGCGATCAGTTCGTCGACCTTGTCCCCCTCGTAATCGCGCAGACGCGTGACCAAGGCTACAAAGAACCGATTATAATTCTTCGTCGTCAAACCGCAGATGTCGCGACGCAGGATATAGCTCTCAAGTGCGGAGAATGCCTCAGGCAGCCGCGCCGCCACGCTTGGCTCCGTCGCCAGATAGATCGCCAAAGGCATGGCCGTGGACACGTCGAACGCATCCGCCATCAGACCGAACCGCCCGACCGGATCGCCGTCCTTGGGCGCAAACAGTCGCTGCTCTACGGCCGCCGTGGCAGAGATCGATTCCAGTTCTTCCACCACCGTGCCGAAAGGCGAACTATTCAGGATCCACTTGCGGTAATCGGCAAACAGCCCCTCAATCGAAACGATATCCCCCACGTGCATGGCCAGATGATCGGTCAGCATCCAGTCCAACCTTGTGCGGGTTTGCCGCCCGCGCGAAGCCTGTTGGGTCCAGAAGGCTCGATCAAGCGGCAGCCAGTGCTTTTCATAGAGTTTGTCGATGGTCAGCGAGCCTTCGCTCTGCCCCATGCCTTTGGCGCGCTGAAAGATGAAGTTGCGCAGCAGATCGGCAGGTGAGAGCGCCACGCCTCGGCTGTTGAGCGTTTCAAAAATCGTCTGCGGATCGTCCCCACCCTCCAGCTCGATTGACACGACCGCCAGCCCGTCCTTCAGTGCCTCGAACAGAACCTGCAAGCGGGTTTCGTCAAAGGCACCGTTGACCGTGAGGTGCCGAATAATGCGGGCGCGGAACGAGCCATGCGCCGCCGTGGCCAGCTTGCCCACCAGCTCGTCGCCCTCTGCAAGGCCGGCGATGCCAGACAGATCGGCGGCGGGGTCGATCAGGTGCACGAAGGCGCGGCGGTCCGTGATCGAGGGCCAGAGCTTGTACCGCTCCTCTTCAGGGCGCTCCATCACGCCATCGTTGAGCAGATATTTGGCGATTTCCTGCGCATAGGGCGATCCATGCTCGGCGGCGACATCGCGCAATGCGGCCAGCAAGAGTTGAAAGGTGGTGAGCCTCTGTTGGCCGTCGATGACCTCGAAGGCTTGGACCTGCGCCCCGTAGGTCTTGACCTGATTGATCACGATCGCGCCCATAAAATGCGGGATCAAGCTGGAGCGGTCAGTCTCGATCCGGGTAACGGCCCGTTCGATGTCCTCCCACAGCAGACCGAGCTGCGGGTCGTCGCGCCATGAGTACTGTCGCTGATACAGCGGGATCAGGTAGCGGCGCTTGCCGTCAAACAAGCCGATAATCGAGCGGGTGTAGGGCTTCATTTGAGCGTGATCCGATCAGGCAGGTTCGAGGGCATGGTGCAAAACGGCTTCCAGCAAGCGGGACCGAGTTTGCTCGCCCGTGGTGATGCTGGCTTCGAGTTGGTCGCACAGGGCCATCAGCTCATCGACCTTGGCGACGATGCGGTGCTGTTCGGCGAGTGGGGGAAGCAAAAAGGCCCGCTCCTTTATTTTTCCGACGTTCAAGTTTGGCTGCGCGCCTCCCTCAGCTCGTGCGCGCATGGCCTCATACTGCTGTTCAAGCGTAAGCCTAACGAAGCGCTTGATCTCGTTGAATGATGGTAGCCATTGAATAACGGCGCACGCTTGGTTTACTGTCGCTTCAATACCGAGTTCCGCTACTTGGCCGCGCGTCTTGCCTTGGCCATATAGTGCAACCACCAAGCTGCCAGTCGAATATACTTTAAGTCGGCATTCCTGAACCGCCTCGGGGGTGACGAAATATTCTGACCTGTCTATAATCTTTTGACTCGTAGAAGAGCTTGTAATCCATGGAATTTTACCACCATGGTAGAAGCGCTCTTCGCCTTTCGGAGGAGTTGTGCCAGTTCCAATTAGCGAAATATCATTTAGGCTTGTCCACACCCATCCAGAAGGCAGTGAAAGCTGCGCATCATAGCCATCGCTTTTATTAGGTATGGCACGCCCACGGACCAACGCCGACTTGTTGATCCCAGCCTTCTCTGTTGAAATCCGTTGGAGTAATTCCGACGCTGGCTCTTCACTCGGGTCTTGCTTCACTAATTTGCCGCGCACGGCGAGGTTGAGGATGGTTTTGCGCAGTTGCTTGATCTGGTCGGGGCGGGTGGTGAGTGGGGCGAGGTTGGCCAGCGCGAAGCGGGCGTCTTGGCCGAAAGTTTCGGGATCGGGGGTGTTGAGTTTGGCCAAGGTAGACAAGGTGAACGTGTCCCGCGCCGCCTCGCGTTCCGCCCGCGCCGCCTCAAGCTGATCGCACAGGGCCATCAACTCATCGACCTTGGCGACGATGCGGTGTTGTTCGGCAAGCGGCGGCAGGGGAACGATCAGCTTTTCCATCTTCTCTTTGGTCATGTGGACCATCGAGATGCCATGGCCCGCGTCTTTGATTTCGCGGGTTTTTTGTAGGAGGAAGTTGTAAAGGTAGCGCTTGTCCAGATCCGCTTCGCTGACCAGCGGCAGCTTCCAAATGTGGTAATGATAGATCACCCTAGGCCCATTCCAGATGAACGGGCCAAATGATGCTGACCATGCATAGATCAGGTCGCCTGCGTCACAATGCTTGTCGTCATCAAGTGCAAGGTCTGAATAATACCAATGGTTTGAGGTGAAAAGATTGCCCACTCGGAGGACGGGAGTGCCTTTATCCAGCAATTCCTGCTGCTTGTAAGCTCGACCATTCAGAACGCTCACGAGTTCGCCAAGGCTGGCGAATGTCCAGCCCTTGGGGGCGTCGAAAGGAATATCCTCAAGCGCATTGCCCGCAGAAGTGTCCCTTGCCTTCCCTCGGCGCTTCTGCCCGTCAGAGGCGTTTACCTTCTTGATCCGCTCCAACAGATCACTCGCGGGTTCGTCCCTCGCGTCCTGCTCCACCAGCTTGCCGCGCACGGCAAGGTCAAGGACAAACCGGCGCAACCGGGCGATGGCATCGGGCGCGTCGGCAATGCGTGCATAGTGCTCCAGCAATAGCGCGGCGTTCATCGGGCCAGCGCCTCGGCCAGAATGGCTTGCAATTGCGCGCGCAGGTCCGCCGTCTTGGCTTCGGCCTGATCCAGCTTTGCCAGCAGTTCCGCCGGATCGCCGTGGTCAGCCTCCTCGCTATGCGGGTTCTTGAAATCGAGGTTGTAGCCGCGTGCCTTCACCTCGTCGGCGCTGACCTTCCACGCCTGCGGGCCTTCTTCGCGGCCTGTGCGCTCCGCGCCGCCCCACCATTCCACGCAAGGTGCGAAATGCTCCTGCCGGATCGGCTTGGTCATCGAATAGGCCTTCTGACCCGCTGGCACTTGATGTTCGTAGAACCAGATGTCCTTGGTCGGCTCACCCTTCTCGAAAAACAGCAGGTTGGTGCCGATGGAGGCGTAAGGCTTGAATACGGAGTTGGGCAGGCGAACGATGGTGTGGAGGTTGCACTCTTCGAGCAACGCCTCTTTCAGCCGGGTCTTCACGCCTTCGCCGAACAGGCTGCCGTCGGGCAAGACGATGGCCGCCACGCCGCCCTTGCGCAGCAGACGAATGAACAGGGCTAGGAACAGGTCCGCCGTCTCGCGCGTGCGAAAATGCTGAGGGAAGTTGCTTTCGATGCCGTCCTCCTCCTTGCCGCCGAAGGGCGGGTTGGTGAGGATCACATCGACGCGGTCCTTCTGTTCCCACGAGATGTAGGGGCGCGCCAGCGTGTTGTCGTGGCGAACGAAGCTGGGGTCTTCGACACCGTGGAGCAGCATGTTAGTGACGCAAAGCATGTGCGGCAGCGGTTTCTTTTCCACCGCCCGCAGGGATGCCTGCATCAGCGCCTCGTCCTCGGGTCGCTTCACATAGCGGTCGCGCATGTGCTTCATCGCGCAGGTGAGAAAGCCGCCAGTGCCGCAGGAGGGATCGAAGATGATCTCGCCCGGCTTGGGGTCGATACGGTCCACCATGAAGGCGGTGACGGCGCGGGGGGTATAGTATTCGCCCGAGTTGCCCGCCGATTGGAGATCGTTGAGCAGTTGCTCGTAAACGTCGCCGAAGTGCTGGCGTTCGGTCAGGTTGTTGAAGTCGATGTCGTTGATCTTGTTGACCACCTGCCGCAGCAGTTGGCCGGATTTCATGTAATTATAGGCGTCCTCGAACACGTCGCGCACCACGCGGCGGCGGTCGCCGGGCTGGCCGGTGGGCTTGAGCCCCTTCATCGCCGGGAACAGTTCTTCATTGACGAAGGCAAGCAGCGCCTCGCCGGTCAGCCCTTCGGGATCGGCGGCCCAGTTGCGCCACTGGAATTGTGCAGGAACCGGCGACTGGTAGCCGTCGCGCATCAGTTCGAGTTCCTGATCCTGATCGTCGATGATCTTCAGGAAAAACAGCCAGCAGAGCTGGCTGATGCGCTGGGCGTCACCATCGACGCCGCTGTCCTTGCGCATGATGTCCTGAATGGATTTGACGAGAGTGCGAACCGACATTGATTAAGCTACTTCCTGATAAAGTTCGTTTTGCAGCGCGTGGACGGCATCTTCAAAGCCAGCCTTGCCCCCGAAAGCCTTGATAAGCTGGACCGGAGTGCCCAGCGTGTTCAGCGGCGGGATACGCAGCACATTAGTATCGTCAAGGTTGAGCATCCCCTCGTCGGCATACTTGTCTAGCAGAGCGCGCAGCACGGCGCGGGCCTGCTCGCCATATTTGGCGAAAACGTCGCGCTTCTGAACGTTGTCGACCCGTTCACGCCGGGTCAGCGGTTTGCGGTCAAAGGCCACGTGGCAAATGAGGTCGAAGGGATCGAGATCTTTGCCGAGTTCGTCGGCGATGACATCGAGCGCGAGGCCTTCGGCGGACAGTTCATCGACCAATGCCTGCTTGCGTTCGGCGCAGTTCCAGCGGGTGAGGAATTCGTCCAAGCTGGCGAAGTGCTTGCGCAGGGCCTTTTTCGTGAAGTCGCGTAGGCTTTCGGTGACGAGCTTGCCGCTCTCATCCAGATATTCCACGCGCTCGGCCACGATGACGACGGGCACGCCATCGACATAGACTTTGCCGCGCCTGCCGCCGCCATCGGTGATAGTGATATCGGGGTTTTCGCCGCCGCCGTCGATGATGGTTTCGCCTTCGCCGGTGGCATCGCCATCGTCGGTGCAGTCGTCGCCAGTCGTATCGCCGCCATCGGGTGGCGACACGGGATCATCCTCACCCGGCTCATAAATCTGCTCTGGCTCCCCGTCGAAATCGGGATCGGCGAAGTGATTGGTCGCGCCGCGAAAGTCCATCAGCGTGAAGAAGAACTTGCGGGTATCCTCATGCACGCGGGTGCCGCGCCCGACAATCTGCTTGAACTCGGTCATCGAGCCGACATCGCGGTCCAGCACGATCAGGCGGCAGGTCTGGGCATCGACGCCAGTAGAGAGCAGCCGCGATGTCGTGACCAGCACCGGGTAACGGCTCTCCGGGTCGATAAAGTTGCCAAGCTGAGCCTGGCCCTCAGGGTCGTTGCCGGTGATCCGCATCACGTAACGGGAGTTTTCCGCCACGAGGTCGGCGTTCTCGTTGATGAGGGCCTGCCGCATACGGGCCGCGTGTTCCTGATCGACGCAGAAGATGATGGTCTTCTGGTAGCGGTTGCCGCTCTCTTTCAGGAATTCCGTGACTTTGCGGGCAACGAGCTTGGTCCGGTCATCCAGCACCAGCGTCCGGTCGAAATCCCGCGTGTTGTAGATACGGTCTTCGACCTCGTTGCCGTCGCGATCAAGCTGGCCCTTCTCGGGCCGATAGCCCTGAATGTCTCGGTCAACGTGAACTTTGATGACCTTGTAAGGCGCAAGGAAGCCATCGCGGATGCCTTGTTTCAGGGTGTAGCTGTAAACCGGCTCGCCGAAGTAATGGATATTGGACGCGTAGCGGGTTTCCTTGGGTGTGGCGGTCAGGCCGATCTGCGTCGCTTCCGAGAAATGCTCAAGGATTTCGCGCCACGCGCTGTCCTCGGCTGCGCTGCCCCGATGGCATTCGTCAATCACGATGAGGTCGAAGAAGCCCGGCGAGAACTCCTTGAACAGCTTTTGCCGCTCCTCTGGCCCGGTGATCGCCTGGTACAGTCCGAGATAAATCTCGTAAGCGGTATCAACGCGCCGCTTCTTGTCCATCGCGATGGTCAGGTCGATCTTGGTGCCATCATCGCGTTCGATGGTTTTCGCATTGGCGGACAGCTTGGCCATGGCAGGGCCGAAAGGCCGGAAATCGTTGACCATGGTCTGATCGACCAGCACGTTGCGGTCGGCAAGGAACAGGATGCGCTTCTTGTGCCCGCCCTTCCACAATCGCCAGATGATCTGAAACGCGGTGTAGGTCTTGCCCGTACCTGTCGCCATGACGAGCAAAATCCGGTTCTGGCCGGTGGCGATGGCTTCCATAGCCGAATTGACGGCATTGACCTGATAATAGCGCGGCTGCTTGCCGCTGCCGTCGTCGTAGTAATCTTCGAGGACGATTTCCTCGCCCTCCGGCGTCAGGCCTTTCCATGCGGCATACCGCCGCCATAGCTCGCCAGGCGAGGGAAAGGAATCAAGGGTCAGCGTGGTTTCGACTGCCTCGCCAGTGCCGGTGCGGTCGTGAAATACGAAGCCATCGCCGTTCGACGCAAACACGAAGGGAATGTCGAGCGTTTCGGCGTATTCCAGCGCTTGCTGCATACCCGCGCCCATGGGCTGAGTGTTGTCCTTGGCCTCAATTAGCGCCAGCGGAATATTCGGCTTGTAGTAAAGCACATAGTCGGCGCGTTTGCCCTTGCCGCGAGAAACAAGCTTTCCACGAACAATGATGCGGCCCTTCGTGAAACTGACTTCTTCCCGAATTTGCGTCATCTCATCCCAGCCTGCGGATTTCACGGCAGGGGTGATAAATTTCGTGCAAATGTCGCGTTCGCTAAGCGCTTGTTTATCGAGCATTCGGTCCATCCTGTTTCGCGGACCTTACGGCGCGTAACCTGTACATGCCAACAAGATTCGGAAATTCCTAGATTGTCCATTGGGGGCGAAAGCCGGATTTTGCTGTCGCAATTGATAAGTTAGTTACGCCCCAGGCCGAAGTCGCTCCAGCGAAGACCGTTCGTGATGAATGGACATCGGTGACGCCAAACTTATTCCTGGGCTATAAGAACAGCTTTGAGGGCGGCAGCTATCAGATCGAGCCGATGTGCTGGGTGAGCACTGAGACCGTCTCGAACAATCCGTGAGCCTCGAATGACCTCAACAGATCGCTGGCATCCATCTCTGGCCGCTTCAGGCGCAAGCGCATGTTGCGGATTGCCGGGATAGCAAGACCTTCCTCCAGCGCTATGGTGTCTGCAATGAACTCGTCGGCGGTGCGGGCCTCAAGGTTAAGTTTGCCAAGCAGTTCGGCAGGAAAATCGGAGATATTCTCTGTGACGATGGCCTGAGCCTGTGTCTTGACCGCCGCCGCTATAACGTGCTCGTCGTTTGGATCTGGCAATCCGAGGGGATTGGCCAATAGCTTAGTAAAATCATCGACCATGGCCTCCGGAAAGGCCTTCGTCATTGCCGCAATGGCCTTCCGGGCGCGCGTGTCGGCGTCCAAGTTGCCCCGTTGGTGGTGAAGCTTGGCCAATGCTCTTTGCGTCTCGTCCAAAATGCTTTGAGACCAGCGCAACCGGAAAAATTCGGCTTCCGCAAGGCTCAGAAGCAGATTGCGGCGCCAAACGCTTACGAGTGAACAGGCGTCAACGAGGGCGGTGTAGCGATTGGCAAACATGGCTGGGCGTCAGATCAGATCGGCATCGCCTGCGATCAGATCATCAAGTGCCTGACCACGTTCAGCATCCCGCTTGGCCTTGTATGCAAACACGTCCTCGGCGCGCACGCGGCGGTGTCGGCCGACTAGGGAATGGGGCATAGCCTGCTGCTCGAGCAGTTTGATCAGATGCGGGCGCGAGACATTGAGCAGATCCGCTGCCTGCTGCGTTGTAAGGAGTTCCTGAATCGGCACCAGCGTCACGGCATGACCGCTGCCTACATGCCGCAAAACGTCGAGCAGGAGGTCGGACATTGCCGGGGTCAACGTGATCTCAACCGGTTGACGCTCCTCAGGCACCTGCAAGCGCAACGTGGCGTCACCCGTTTTATGGGCCGCCAGAATTTGGCGCAATTGGTTGGCGATCTGACGATCATCGGCAGAGGGCAGGCGACCACCGAAAGGCTCGGAATGGGCAGGTAGGGTCATGGCAGGCTCTCCGTCTTGGATTTACCCAATAGCGCATAATCGAAATATTCGCAACGAAATGTGAACGCGCTGGCTGGATTGTCCTCGCTCCCTCTATGGTTTCATTGAGAAGGCAGGCGCTCATCGGGAGAACGAGACACGTTCAAGCTGCCAATCAGACTTGGTTCAGGATGGTGGCCGCCAGCGCTGCTTTGTCCTGTGGGAAGAAGCGCCCATAGTGCTTGGCGACCATTTCCGGCGTGTCCTGAATGGCATGGCTGGCCTGCTCGTAGGGGCCGGTCTGTTTCAAGATGTGGGTGGCCAGCACGTCGCGGATGCCGTGGGAGCCACCATTGACAGGCGACCACTTTGAACGGTTGGCTCGTGGCTTGGCAATGTCCGGAATAGCGGCGGCTTGCGCTTTGATGATCGTGAAGTTGGGTTTTGCTTACATCAAAACACATTGATGTTCTCAGACGATCATCAAATCCTCTTACAGTCCACCGGAAATAGCAGGTGATTCTGCCCGTTGCCTCACGACCCGCTATGACCAAATTGCGGGCGCAAAATAGTCGCGCCATCCCGCATCTGGTCAAGATGGTCGGACCAATGCTGCATCATGCGAACCCGTTCCTCCCAATACTGTCCACGGGCATAGGCCCGGCGCACCGAATTGCTTTCGGCATGGGCAAGCTGCCGCTCGATCGCATCGGGATTCCAGCACCCCATTTCATTGAGCAAAGTGGCCGCCAAAGCGCGAAATCCGTGCCCCGTCATTTCTTCCTTGGAATAGCCCAATCGGCGCAACGCGGCATTGATCGTGTTGTCGGACATTGGTCGATCCACCGATCGCAGCGAAGGGAAAAGCAAAGGGCTGAAGGTCGAATCGTGCTCGATCTCCCTGATGATGGCGATCACCTGCCTGCTCAGCGGCACCATATGGGGGCGACGCATTTTCATCTTGTGGCCGGGGATTGTCCAAACCCTCTTTTCCAGATCGAATTCGCTCCACTCGGCCCAGCGCAATTCGCCGGGGCGAACGAACACATGCGCCAGCATCCGCAAAGCCGTTCGGGTCAGTGGATGGCCGTCATAGTCATCAATCGTCCTTAGCAAAGCGCCCGCCTCGGTCGGCACGGTAATCGCCGCGCGATGCGTGGTCTTGGGTGTGATCAAGGCTCCGCGCAGATCAGAGGCAATATCGCGCTCGGCCCGCGCCGTGGCGATAGCATATCGGAAAACCTGACTGGCCGCCGTTCGCGCCCGGCTGGCCGTATTGTAGCGCTTGGTCGCCTCGATTTTTTTGAGAGCCAGAAGCAGTTCATGGGCGGATATCTCCTTGATCGGGCGTCGCCCCACCGCAGGATAGAGCTTCGCCAAAAGCCAGCGAGCCTTCTTCACCGTCATCGGCGCGGCGCCTTCAGCCGTGATCTTTTCCAGCCACTCTCCCGCCACCGCCTCGAATGTGTGAGAGGCTGCCAGTGATTGGGCAACCTTTTCCAGCTTGGCACGCTCGACAGGATCGACGCCCCTGCCCAGCAAACGCCGAGCATCCAGAAGCCGTTCACGCGCCTCGCCCAGCATTAGTTCGGGCCAGCGTCCGAAAGTTATGGTTTTCTGTTTGTCGTGAATGCGGTAATTCATGCGCCAGACACGACCGCCCGTCGGCTCCACCAGCAGGTAAAGACCGTCGCGATCGCTCAGTTTATATGGCTTTTCCTTGGGCTTCGCGCGCGACACAGATGCCGCCGTAAGTCCTGATTTTGAACGATTTTCCGTCATTTTGATGGTATCTCCCCATCGCCATTTGGGGCATACCATCAAAACTACCATCAGACGGGTGAGATTTGGTGAAATGCCCCGAGATTAACCGGGACATTATACCAGACAAAAGTGGCGGAAAACAGCCGTTTACGGCATGTCCTCAGACACCCTGAGAACCAAAATTGGAGGCCCGAGCCGGAATCGAACCGGCGTATACGGATTTGCAGTCCGCTGCGTCACCACTCCGCCATCGGGCCATCCATGCGGTGAGGCGCTGCCACTAGACGAGGTCGGCGCGCTTGGCAACCACGATTTGTGCAAATCTGTGAACACTGTTTTGGCGCGACCGGCGACGGCGCGATGGAGGCTTTGCCGCCTTGCCAAGGGCGCAACGCAGGATCACAATCATCTTTCAATCAAAACGGCATCATTGCGCCGTTGACGCGACCCCAATCGCGTTTGTATGCAAGGCAAACAAAATGGTCGAGACTCATCGGCCAGGTTACGAGAGATTGCCCATGAAAACCCGCGCCACTGCTGGCTTTGCGCCCAAAATCCGGCAAAATCTCGCCGCGCTTGGCCGCATGCATGCCGTATCGCTCGCCCGGTTTGTCGCTGCGCCTCTCGCCGCCCATGAAAACTATAATATCGCCCGCGCCGTGCAATTCTGATTCGTCGCGCAAACAGGAGATTTAGGCATGTTCACCCATTGCTACCTTGGCACCAATGACCTTGAAAAGTCGCGCGACTTTTACACCGCCACGCTGGGCGCGCTGGGTCATGCGGCGGTGCCTCTGCCCCATGCCACGCTGTTTCCGACCGATGGCGGTGCGCTGATCGTCGGGCGCCCCAGCAATGGCGAGGCCCATACCGTTTCGAACGGCCACACGTTGGGCTTCAAGGCAAAGTCCTATGCGGAGGTGGACGCCTTCCATGCTGCGGGTCTGGCCCATGGCGGATCGTGCGAGGGCGCGCCGGGCGTCCGCCCCAATTCGCCGGGCAAGCAATATGGCGCCTATCTGCGTGATCCCGACGGCAACAAGATCTGCGCCTTTGCGCCCAACGCAGGGTAAGTTCGATGGACGTTGAGCGCCTTTCCCACATCATCGCCTTGCACAGCGGTTCAGAAGGCCCGCTGTTGCCGATCCTGCACGATGTTCAGCGCGCCTTTGGTTGCGTGTCGGCCTCTGCGCAGGAAGAGATCGCCAAGGCGCTCAACCTGTCCCGTGCCGAGGTGCATGGGGTGGTCAGTTTCTATCACGATTTCACATCCGAGGCCGACCCGCGCCCCTGCGTGCAGATCTGCCGCGCCGAAGCATGTCAGGCACGCGGTGTCGAGGCCCTGATGGACGCAGCCGAAGCGGCAGCAGGCCATCGCGTGCGCCTCGCCCCCATCTATTGCCTCGGCCTGTGCAGCGTCGGCCCTGCCGCCAAAGTGGGCGACACGCTGCACGCAAGGCTGGACGCGGCCAAGATTGTCAAATTGGTGGAGGCGGCATGACCACGATCCGTATCAGCGATGATTCGCTCGCCCTCGCTCTGGGCGCAGATGCTGTGGCCGATGCCTTTGCTGCGGCGGGATGCACAGTCGAGCGCACCAGCAGTTGGGGCATGCACTGGCTCGAACCCTTGGTGGACGTGGACGGGATCGGCTATGGCCCCGCCACGGTTGAGGATGTGGCCGCGATCCTTGATGGCACCAGCGCGCTTTCCATCGGTCCGATTGCCGAACACCCCTTTATCAAGCCCCAGCAACGCCTGACCTTTGCCCGCGCCGGCAAGACCCGTCCCCTCAGCCTTGCCGATTACGAGGCCACCGGAGGTTGGGCAGGCCTGCGCCGCGCCAAAGCGATGAGCGGCGCGGATGTCATTGCCGAAGTCACGCAGTCAGGCCTGCGAGGTCGCGGCGGGGCGGGTTTTCCTGCGGGCATCAAATGGAACACGGTGGCCAAGGCGCAGGCCCCGCGCAAATATGTCGTCTGCAACGCCGACGAAGGCGATTCCGGCACCTTTGCCGACCGCATGTTGATGGAGGGCGACCCCTTTCAATTGATCGAGGGTCTGGCGATTGCCGCCCATGCCGTCGGCGCACAAACCGCTTATATCTATACCCGCAGCGAATATCCCCACGCGATTGCCAAGATGCGCGCGGCGATTGAACTGGCCTCAGACATCATCGCCCCGCTGCATATGGAAGTGCGTGAGGGCGCAGGCGCCTATGTCTGCGGCGAGGAAACCTCTTTGCTCAATTCGATTGAGGGCAAGCGCGGCGTGGTACGCGCCAAACCGCCCCTGCCCGCGCTAGAAGGGCTGTTTGGTTGCCCCACGGTGGTCAACAATGTGCTGACCATTGCGGCCATCCCGCATATTCTGTCCGAGGGCGGGGCAGCGGAATATGCGGCGTTGGGCGTGGATCGCAGCCTTGGCACCAAGCCGATCCAGTTGGCGGGCAATATCAAGCATGGCGGATTGTATGAAACCGCCTTTGGCATTTCGCTGCATGATTTGGTGTACACCATCGGCGGCGGCACAGCATCCGGGCGCCCGGTAAAAGCCGTGCAGGTGGGCGGGCCTTTAGGCGCCTATATTCCCCCTGCGCAATTCGATCTGCCGTTTGATTATGAAGCCTATGCCCGCGCCGATGCACTGATCGGCCACGGCGGGGTGGTGGTGGTGGACGACAGCGCCGACATGGGCCGCCTCGCCCGTTTCGCCATGGAGTTCTGCGCGGTGGAAAGCTGCGGCAAATGCACGCCGTGCCGGATCGGATCGACCCGCGGGGTTGAATTGATCGACCGCATCCGCGCGGGGGCCAAAGTGCTCGATCCGGTCGGCGCGCTGCCGCAAATGCATAATGCCCCCAAGGTGGCGCGCAGCGCGCAGGAGGATATCGTCCTGCTTGAAGAGCTTTGCGAGACGATGAAATTCGGCTCGCTTTGCGCGCTGGGTGGGTTCACGCCCTATCCGGTGTTGTCGGCCTTGCGCCACTGGCCGGAGGATTTCACATGATCCTGGGCGCGGTTCTTGCCGGTGGTCTTTCCACCCGCTTTGGCAGCGACAAGGCGTTGGCGGTGCTCGACGGGCAAACGCTGATCGAACGCTCGGTCGCCCTGCTGCGCCGCCAATGCAGCGCGGTGGTGGTGGTCGGGCGTGAAGAGGCCCCCGCCCCCTGCATCCCTGACTGGCCCGCGCCGGGCATGGGGCCGCTGGGCGGATTGGCCGCCGCGCTGCGCCATGCACGCGAGAATGGGTTTACCGATGTGCTGTGCGTTTCGGTCGATGCGGTGGGGCTGGATGATCGGCTGCTGGGGCGATTATTCCCCTCGCCCGCCTATGTCGAGAGCCAGCCGGTGATCGGCCTGTGGCCCGCCCATGCCGCCGATGCGGTCGAGGCAATCCTGCGGGGAACAGGCAAACATTCCCTGCGCGCGCTGGTCGAGGCGACGGGGGCAAGGGGCATCACCCTCCCCCGCCCGCCCGCCAATATCAATTCCCCCGAAGATCTCGCCCAATGCGAGGAGGCAATCCATGGCCTATGAAGTGCAGCCTGATTTCGGCACCCCGGCGCGCAAAGGCGCCCCGGTAACGCTCACCATCGACGGGCGCGCCGTCACCGTTCCCGCGGGCACCAGCGTGATGCGCGCCGCCGCCGAGATCGGAGGCGCGATCCCCAAACTCTGCGCCACCGACAATGTCGAGGCGTTTGGTTCATGCCGGATGTGTCTGGTCGAGATCGAGGGTGCGCGCGGATTGCCTGCGTCCTGCACCACGCCGGTTTCGGCGGGCATGGTGGTCAAAACCCAGACGCCGCGTTTGGAGAAAATCCGGCGCGGGGTGATGGAGCTTTACATCTCCGACCACCCGCTCGATTGCCTGACGTGCAGCGCGAACAATGATTGCGAATTGCAGGACACCGCCGCCCAAGTCGGCCTGCGCGATGTGCGCTATGGCTATGCGGGCGAAAACCATCTGGGTCAGGCGCCCGATCTGTCCAACCCCTATTTCGCCTTTGACGCCAGCAAGTGCATCGTCTGCTCGCGATGCGTCCGCGCCTGTGAAGAGGTGCAAGGCACCTTTGCGTTGACCATCGAGGGGCGCGGCTTTGATTCGGGCGTGTCGGCAGGCGCGGCCAAGGACGATTTCCTTTCCAGCGAATGCGTCTCATGCGGGGCCTGTGTTCAGGCATGCCCGACGGCGGCGCTGAATGAAAAATCCGTGGCGGAAATCGGCAAGCCCGAACGCGCCGTGGTGACGACCTGCGCCTATTGCGGGGTTGGCTGCACATTCCGCGCCGAAATGCGCGGCGATCAACTGGTGCGCATGGTGCCGTGGAAGGATGGCAAGGCCAATCGCGGGCATTCATGCGTTAAGGGCCGTTTCGCATGGGGCTATGCCAACCACGCAGACCGCATCACGCGTCCGATGATCCGCGAGGCGATCACCCAGCCATGGCGCGAAGTGTCGTGGGACGAGGCGATCAGCTTTACCGCCAACCGCCTGAAGACGATCAAGGCGCAATATGGCGCACGGGCGTTGGGCGGGATCACGTCGAGCCGCTGCACCAATGAGGAAGCCTTCCTTGTCCAGAAGCTGGTGCGCGGCGGGTTTGGTTCGAACAATGTCGATACTTGCGCGCGGGTCTGCCATTCGCCCACGGGCTATGGGTTAAAGACGACATTCGGCACCAGTGCAGGGACGCAGGATTTCGACAGTGTGGAGGATTCGGACGTCATCCTCATCATCGGCGCGAACCCGACCGACGGGCATCCGGTGTTTGCCAGCCGCATGAAGAAGCGGTTGCGCCAAGGGGCGAAGCTCATCGTCATCGACCCTCGCCGGATCGACATGGTGCGCAGCCCCCATATCGAGGCCGCGCATCATCTGGCGCTGCAACCGGGCACCAACGTTGCGGTGTTGACGGCGATGGCGCATGTCATCGTGACCGAGGGTCTGGCCGATGAGGCCTTTATCCGTGAGCGTTGCGATTGGGATGAGTATCAGGATTGGGCGCGGTTTGTGTCGGACGCGCGCCACAGCCCCGAAGCGCTGGAGCCGGTGACGCGGGTTCCGGCGGAGGAATTGCGGGCGGCAGCGCGGTTGTTTGCGACGGGCGGCCCCGGTTGGTCGTCAGACCAGAGGAAACGACCAAACGGCGCGATCTATTACGGCCTCGGCGTGACCGAGCACAGCCAAGGCTCCAGCACCGTGATGGCCATTGCCAATCTGGCCATGGCGACGGGCAATATCGGGCGGCGCGGCGTGGGGGTGAACCCCCTGCGCGGGCAAAACAATGTGCAGGGCGCCTGCGATATGGGCTCGTTCCCGCATGAATTGTCGGGCTATCGCCACATCGCGGATGACAACACACGCGCCTTGTTCGAGGCAGATTGGGGCGTGACGCTGGATTCCGAACCGGGCCTGCGCATTCCCAATATGCTGGACGCGGCGGTCGATGGTTCGTTCCGCGCGATCTATATTCAGGGCGAGGATATTCTCCAGTCCGACCCCAACACGCATCATGTGGCCGCCGGTTTGGCGGCGATGGATTGCGTGATCGTGCATGACCTGTTCCTCAACGAAACCGCCAATTACGCCCATGTCTTCCTGCCGGGCAGCACTTTCCTTGAGAAAACCGGCACCTTCACCAATGCCGAGCGGCGCATCCAGATGGTGCGGCGCGTGATGGACCCCGCCAATGGATACGAGGATTGGCAGGTCACGCAATTGCTGGCCCGCGCGATGGCGCTGGATTGGGATTACAGTGATGCGGGCCAGATCATGGACGAGATCGCCCGCCTGACGCCCAGCTTTGCCGGGGTGTCCCATGCGCGGCTGGATGCCGAAGGGTCGCTGCAATGGCCGGTCAACGAGGCCCATCCCGATGGCAGCCCGATCATGCATGTCGATGGCTTTGTCCGGGGCAAGGGCAAGTTTGTCGTCACCGAATATATCCCCACCGATGAACGCACCGGACCGCGTTATCCGCTCTTGCTGACCACTGGGCGAATTCTGTCGCAATACAACGTCGGCGCACAGACGCGGCGTACCGCCAACAGCGTGTGGCATGCCGAGGATGTGCTGGAAATCCACCCGACCGACGCGGAAAACCGCGGCTTGTCCACCGGCGATTGGGTGAAACTGGCCAGTCGTGCGGGGGAGACGACGCTGCGCGCTTTGGTGACGGATCGTGTGGCACCGGGCGTGGTCTATACTACCTTCCACCACCCCGACACGCAGGCCAATGTGGTGACCACCGAGAACAGCGATTGGGCCACCAATTGCCCAGAGTACAAGGTGACGGCGGTTCAGGTCACGCCGTCGAACGGGCCGACCGCGTGGCAGCGTGAATATGAAGCGCAAACCCTTCAGGCGCGCAGGATCGAGGCAGCCGAATGAGTACCACAGACCACCTGATCAAAATGGCCAACCAGATCGCCGCCAACCTTGCCGCCCAGGGGCAGGAGGTGGCGATCCGCGAGACAGCCCAGCATATCGTGGATTTCTGGGATCCTCGGATGAAGGCGGGCATCGCCACCGTCGATCCGGCCCGATTGTCCGACATCGCCCGCGCCGCCATCGAGATCGTTACGACAAAGGCCTGATATGAATCAGAATGAAGCTCTTGCCCTGCTGGCGCGATATTATGACGCGTTCAATGCGGGGGATAATGAGGCTATGCTGGCCTGTCTGACCGATGATGTGGCGCATGACATCAATCAGGGTTCGCGCCAGATCGGCAGGCAAGCCTTTCGCGCGTTTCTGGCCCATATGGACCGCTGTTATCGTGAGCGGCTGGAGGAAATCACCCTGATGGCCCATTCGGATGGCACGCGCGGAGCCGCCGAATTTGTGGTGCATGGCGCCTATCTGGCTACGGATGATGGATTGCCCGATGCAAATGGGCAAACCTATGTCCTGCCGGCAGGCGCCTTTTTCACCTTTCGCGATGGGTTGATCGCGCGGGTTTCGGTCTATTACAATCTGGCGGATTGGACGGCACAGGTTGGCGGTTGACGCCGATAACGGTCAGAGAACCTGAATTGCGGAAAAAGCGCCTCACACCCCCAAAGGTGTGGGGCGTTTTCTTTGATGCATCGCCAAATAGGTTACAACCCCACGTTTCGAGGGCAAAAAAAGACCCAGCCGAAGCTGGGTCGTGGAAGTTTGGGAGAGGATGCCTGAAAGGCAAGGCCGGATTAGGCCGGATCCTGCGAATCGACAAGCGCCGAATGATGTGAAATTCCAAATAGGATAAAATAACTAACGCATAATCCATTTTTGGATAATTTCGACAATTAGACACCTATTTGGATATTTTTAAAATCTTCCGCATCCGGATTTATCCAGTTCAACAGCTGATATCCACCGCCAGGAACCGTCTGAATCCACCCCGGCAGCCCTGCCGCAGCCAGTTTTGACCGCAAACGACTCGCATGGACCGCAACGCTGTTCGTTTCAGGCACGAAAGTCAGATTCCAGACGTCGCGCAGCAACTCACGCTTGTCGACGGTTTCGCCCGGCGTATCCATCAAGCGCCAAAGAACCGCGAATTCCCTGGGGTGTAACCCCACCGCCTTTTTGCCGACAAAGGCGTCACGCTCGATCAGATCAAGCCGCAAAGGCCCGTGGTGCCGCCAACGCACCAACATCTCTGCCTGCCCCTGAAGCCGCAAACCTCTTGCATGAAGTTCGGCCAGACCGATCAACGGATCACAAACGTCGCCAAAGCCACGCCGCAACAGGCGCGCCCGTTCCTGCCCTTCACCAATGCCGATAGGAATGCACCAACGACGCAGCGATACGGCACGGGCGCTGTTGATCCATTTCCAGACCAAAGGATCGACCGTCTCAACATCAACCAACACAGGGCCGTCCGGCTTTAACGCCTCGACCGCCTCCACATCATTAACGAACGCTGTCTGTAATCGCCATCCACATAATCGGAGATCCGCCGCCCCGAAAATTGCGCGTCCAGCAAGCCAATAAAAACAGCGCACTGCACACTCCCCAAAACATAACAGCGATATGACGGGGGGACAGTGGTCACAATAGCTGAGCCAAAGGTAATTTCAATTGGTTAAGGACTTTTTAGGGTTCATCCCCCGAAAATCGGTCTAATAAGGTAAATTTTGGATGAAGCAAAATCGCCCGGCACATTTCTGTACCGGGCGAGGCGAATTTTCCAAAATTTTGAAAAATCAGGCCGTTTTACCCGAAGGCACATTGACGCCCATGCTGGTAAGGTAACGCTTGATGTTGCGTGCTGCCTGACGCAGGCGCTGTTCATTTTCGACCATGGCGATGCGGACAAAGCCTTCGCCATCTTCACCATAACCCACGCCCGGCGCCACGGCGACTTCGGCATGGGTCAACAATTGCTTGGAAAATTCAAGGCTGCCCAGATGCGCCAGCGCAGGCGGCAGAGGCGCCCATGCGAACATCGACGCCTTCGGGCTGGGAATATCCCAACCGGCGCGACCAAAAGCCTCGACCATCACGTCACGGCGCTTTTGATAGAGCAGGCGATTCTGTTCAACGATATCCTGCGGGCCGTTAAGCGCCGCACAGGCCGCCGCCTGAATCGGGGTGAAGGCGCCGTAATCAAGGTAAGACTTCACCCGCGTCAACGCCGCGATCAATTGTTTGTTGCCCACCGCAAAGCCCACGCGCCAACCGGCCATGCTGAAGGTCTTGGACATGCTGGTGAATTCCACCGCCACATCCTTGGCGCCGGGCACTTCAAGGATCGAACGCGTCGGATTGCCGTCGAAATAAAGCTCGGAATAGGCAAGGTCGGACAGGATCCACACCTTGTTTTCCTTGGCCCACGCCACCAGCCGTTCATAAAACGCCAGATCGACCGTTTCGGCCGTGGGGTTGCTGGGATAATTGACGATCAGCACCGAGGGACGCGGCACCGAATATTTCATCGCGCGGTCCAGCGAATCCCAATAACGCTCATCCGGCGTCGTGGGCACACTGCGGATCGTCGCACCCGCGATGATGAAACCGAACGTGTGGATCGGATAGGACGGGTTGGGCGCCAGCACCACATCACCGGGCGCGGTGATCGCGGTCGCCAGGCTGGCCAGACCTTCCTTCGAACCCATCGTCATCACGACTTCGGTTTCGGGGTCCAGTTCGACGTTAAAGCGGCGGCCATAATAATTGGCCTGCGCCTTACGAATGCCGGGGATGCCCTTGGACGCGGAATAGCCATGCGCGCTGGGCTTCATCGCCACTTCGCACAGTTTTTCGATCACATGGGCGGGCGGCGGCAAATCAGGATTGCCCATGCCAAGGTCAATGATGTCCTGCCCGCTAGCTCGTGCTGCGGCCCGCATCGCATTGACTTCGGCGATGACATAGGGCGGCAGTCGCTTCATGCGGTAGAATTCTTCGGACATTGGACCTTTCCTGTATTTGCCCCCCACGAACACGCATCGGCACATACGCCACCATGACGTAGTGCAGGCGCCCAAGCGGCGCCACCACGGCGGGGGAGGCCGCTCCCATGCGCCTTTTTGCCCCGAAACGCGAGAGCGGGATGCAAAAAATTTGCGCGGCAACCAAAACTGCGATGGGCGTCATGAATTTTACGCCATGCTGGCGCATCAAACGCTTGCCGCAGGGGCACAGTCGTATCATGTTGCGGGCCGATTGAGGCAACCGGGAGAAAAAGCGGATGAGCAGCACAACCGACGGGATCGAAGGCACCGGCACCAAGGCCCCTTCCCTCGATCCGCTGTCGAGCTTGATGATGCTCCCTTTCGAGGTGGCCAGCCAGACAATGGATCAATGGCTTAACCCGAAAACCGCGATCCCCGATGCGTTGGAGCAGGCGGGTGTATTGCTGGCCGATGCGCCCGCCATTCTGGGCGATAGCGAGGATGCCGCCCATTGGGCCGATGCCGCATCACGCATGCAGGCCAAATGGATGGAATTTCAGGCCGAACAAACCGGAAAGGCCATGTCGGGCCTGTTGTCGGGCGATTTGTTCAAGGCGGAACTCAACGGTTTGGCGTCTTTGTCGCCCGCGATGAATGAAATGGTGTCAATGTGGAGCCGCCAGATCCCGCTGGTGCGCCCCGATACGCAGCAGAAATTGTTGTCCGACGGGATCAAGCTGTGGGAAGGCGTGTTGGCGCAATGGGGGCTGAAGTCCAAGGGCGACGAATCGCATGCCATTCCCCTGCCCCGCAGCGACCGCCGCTTTGCCGATGCCGCCTGGCGCGAGATGCCCTATTTTGCATTGGTGCATCAGACCTATCTGTTGATGGCCGAACAGATCACCGCCATGGCCGATTCGGTCGAAGGGCTGGATGAACCGCGCAAGGATCAACTGCGTTTCTATACGCGCACCTTGATTGAGGCGCTCAGCCCGGATCACTTTGCGCTGACCAATCCTCTGGTCATGGAAAAGGCCATCGAGACGCGCGGCGAAAGTCTGGTGAAGGGGCTTGAACACCTTCTGGACGACATGAAACGTGGCCAGTTGAGCCATACCGACCGCAACGCCTTCAAGGTGGGCGAAAATATTGCCGCCACGCCCGGCAAGGTGGTGCATCGCACCCCCTTCTTTGAATTGATCCAGTACACGCCCACCACCGAGAAGGTGATGGAAACCCCGCTGGTGATCTTTCCGCCGTGGATCAACCGCTTTTATATTCTCGACCTCAACGCCAAAAAAAGCTTCGTCAAATGGGCGGTGGATCAGGGGATCACTGTGTTTCTGGTCAGCTGGCGCTCGGCCAACCCGGAGGACACCGATGTCGATTGGGGCGCGGTGACATGGGACGATTATATCGGCGCCCAGATCGAAGCGATTGATGTTGTGCGCACCCGCCTGAAAGTGCCCAGTGTGCATACGATCGGCTATTGCGTGGCCGGAACGACGCTGGCGGCGACGCTGGCAATTTTGGCGCGGCGGGGCGAGGCGGATAAGGTCGCCACCGCAACCTTCTTTACCGCGCAGGTCGATTTCGAAAAGGCAGGCGAACTCAAAACCTTTATCGATGATCAGCAATTGGCAACGATTGGCGCTTTGGCCAAGAATGGGGTGATCGACGGACGCTATCTGGCGGCCACTTTCAACCTGTTGCGCAGCCAGGATCTGATCTGGAACTATGTGACGCGTAACTATTTGCTGGGCGAAGACTATTCGGCCTTTGACCTGTTGTTCTGGAACGGGGACAGCACGAATCTGCCCGCAGGATGGCACCAATCCTATTTGCGCGATCTGTATCGTGACAATCTGTTGGTCAAACCCGACGCCTTGTCGGGATGCGGCACGCCCATTGATCTGTCACGCATCACCACCCCCGCCTATATTCAGGCCGGGCGCGAGGATCACATCGCGCCTGCCGAAAGCGTATGGCGTTTGGCGGCGCAGTTGAAGAACAGCCCGCATGTATTTCTTCTGGCCGGGTCGGGCCATATTGCGGGTGTGGTCAATCCGCCTGCGGCCAAGAAATATCAATACTGGACCAATGAGGCAAAGACTGACACTCTGGCCGAATTCGTGGCGCAAGCGACGGAGAAACCGGGCAGCTGGTGGAATCACTGGCTGGGCTGGTTGAAAGAACAAGCGCCGGGCGAAGTGGCCGCAAAGGCCAAGCGCGTACCGGGCGGAAGAGGTGACAAGGTTCTGGCCGATGCGCCGGGCAATTACGTAAAGATGTCATAAGGGAGAGTTTAGCCGCCTCCTTATGCTGCAAGTGCGAAATGCCACATGTGCACCCGCGAGCTTCCCCAGCTTTTCGCGTTGGGTTTCTGTTACGAAATGCCCGGATACATTTGATTTAGATCAAGCATTGCGCATATCGAAACCGAAATGGCGGAATCGCATGCTGCAACGCACAAAAACCTCTTGACTCGAGCGCCCCGGCGCGTCATTGTGCACCGCAACAAAGGCGAGGATTTCGGCAGGTCCGATCAAATCGGAAACGCTGGCATCATTCACCTTATCAACAGCCGGTTGAGCGGGAAGCAGGTCCAATGAGCAAGAAGCCCAATATCAAGGCTAACTTTCGCAGAACCCCCGCGCGCGCCGTCGCCGAAAAACCCGCCGCACCGGCACCCGTGATTGCGGCCGAAGCGGAATTGCCGCCTGTGGCCGAAGAATTAGCTCCGGTTGAAACGCCTGCTGTTGAAGAAACAGTAATCGAACCCGCGCCCGCACCGGTTGAGGAAGTCCCGGTCGTCGAAGCTGCGCCGGCCGAAGAAGCTCCGATTGCCGTTGTAGAGGCACCGATCGAAACGCCGCCCGTTGAAAACCCGGTGGTGGAGCCTGAAGCTCCCGCCGCGGTCGAGGCGCCGGCTCCCGCTCCGGTGGCCCAAAAGCCCGTTCGCAAGCCTGCCGTCAAAAAGCCGACGGTCAAGCCTGCCGCCCCAGCCCCCGTTTCCAAGGTTGAAGCACCCGCCGTGGAGGTGAGCGCCGAAACCCCAATGCCGACCGAAACTGCCGCCCAGCCGCCGCGCTGGCCCACCATCTTCGCCAAGGAGTTTGCCATGTCCACCTTCCCGAGCTTCGATTTTGCCGCCCCCTTCCAGACCGCTTTTGCCGACATGCAGGAAAAGGCCAAGGCCGCCTATGAAAAGAGCACCTCGGTGTTTGGTGATTACAGCGAATTCGCCAAGGGCAACGTTGAAGCCTTGGTCGAATCGAGCAAGATCCTGGCCGCTGGCCTTCAGGAAATGACCTCGGCCTATGTGTCGGAAGGCCGCAGCGGTTTTGAAACCCTGACCGCCGAAGTCAAGGAACTGGCCGCAGCCAAAAGCCCGACCGATTTCCTCAAGCTGCAGAACGACCTGGCCAAGAAGCACTTCGACGAAGCCGTCGCTGCTGCTTCGAAGCATTCGGAAGCCCTGATCAAGCTGGCCAATGAAGCTGCTCAGCCGATCTCGACCCGCGTTTCGATGGCGGTCGAAAAGATCAAGACTGCTGCCTAAGCGATAGATGGTGGGCGGCACATCGCCGCTCATGCCTGCCAAAACCCGGTTGTCCGCCCTCTCACTTGGACAGCCGGGTTTTTCGGCGCCTAGGCCACATCCGCTTTTCTATTGTGTCGAATGGTCTCGCGCGCTAGCCTGTTTCGGCCCGGCTTACCGTTAAGCCGGAGATCATCAAAGGCATGCGACAGAAGCGCTTGTCCTGCCCCCCTGATTCGCGGTATTTGGGCCGGATGATTCTCTCCTGTATCCCTAACTCGGCCACACTTGGCTCGTCGGCCCTGTGTATGGACGCGGCGTCTGTCGATGCCGCTTTCGATGGCCTGACCATCCTGGCCAACAGCGATGATGATGATCGCGGCGGTCAGGGGCAGATCGGCCTGGCCACGCGCACCCGTGCAAAGCCGAAGAAACCGAGCCAGTTCAAGGTCTTGATGTTGAACGATGACTATACTCCGATGGAGTTTGTGGTCATGGTCCTCAAGCGCTTTTTCAATATGGATCTGGAACAGGCCACGCGCGTCATGTTGCATGTCCATCAGCGCGGCGTCGGCGTTTGCGGCATTTTCCCCTATGAAATCGCCGAGACGAAAGTGAATCAGGTGATGGATTGCGCAAGGCAAAACCAGCATCCGCTGCAATGCACTTTGGAAAAGGCATAAGCGTCAAAGCCACAGTTTGACGCGGATTTGGCTCCCATATGCCTCGCCCCTCTTGCGCCTGGGCGCGGGCCCGCTTAACTGAACCGGAAAGTCTGGGTTGATGCCGTCGCTTGCGTCGACCCTCTTTGCCCGTTCTGCCAAGAGAGCCGCCATCCCGTGAAAACCAGCCAGTCCCCTCGCCAGACCCCATGCCAACGGGGCGCCGACGCACAGGGTCACGCATGAAATTCTTCACGGCGGCGGACCGCTATATCTTTCGGCTGGTGCTGATGCCGATGCTGGCGGTGTTTGTCATCGCGGCATCGCTGCTGGTTCTGGACAAGATGCTGCGCCTGTTCGAATTCGTGTCGACCGAAGGCGGCCCGGTCAGCGTCGTGTTCAAGATGCTGGCCAACCTCCTGCCCGAATATGCCAGTCTGGCGATCCCTCTGGGGCTGATGTTGGGCGTGCTGCTGGCGTTTCGCAAGCTGGCCATGTCGAGCGAACTGGACGTGATGCGCGCGGTGGGGCTGAGTTATACGCGGTTGCTGCGCGTGCCTTTCCTGATCGCGATCCTGTTGGCCGGGGTCAATCTGCTGATTGTCGGCTATGTGCAGCCTTTGGCGCGTTACTATTACGAACAGCTTGATTTCGAATTGCGCACCGGCGCGCTGGGCGCCTCGATCAAGGTGGGTGAGTTCAACACGCTCAAGGACCGCATGAGCCTGCGCATCGAGCAGAGCCGTGACGACGGTCGCGAACTGGTCGGCATTTTCGCCCGCGTGACCGAGGAAAATGGCGAAGTCCTTTCCATCAGCGCGCATCACGGCCGCTTCCTCGCGCTTCAGGAAAATCTCGACACCGTGATCCTGCGCCTGACCGATGGCCAAATTGTGCAGAGCCCCAAGGGCCTGAGCCCTCGCGTGCTCAGTTTCAGCACCCATGATCTGCCCATTGACCTTCCCGCGCTGGAAAAATTCCGCAAGCGCGGTGGGCGTGAACGCGAATATGTCCTGCCCGAACTGCTCAAGATCGGTTGGGGCCAAGGCGCCAGCGACCATGAAAAAACCGTCGTCATGGCCAGCCTCAATTATCGTCTGGTCGAAGTGGTGATGATCCTGATGCTGCCCTTGCTGGCGGTGGCCTTGGCCGTGCCTCCCAAGCGTTCGACATCATCGCTGGGCGTGTTCGTGTCGATTGTGATGGTCGTGGCCTATCACAAGGTCAATGAATACGGGCAATCGGTGGCCGAATTGGGCCGCATCGATCCGGCCATCGCGCTTTGGGTACCTTTTGCCATTTTCGCCGCGATCATTGGCTGGATGTATTACACATTGGCCTATGTGCCCGGTGGTCAGCCGATCGGCGCGCTGGAACGTGTTTCGGGCAAATTGGGCAAGGCGATCACGCGCATGCTGGACCGCACCGCCGCCAACAAGGCCCGCGCAGGGGGTGACGCATGATGGACCTGTTCCCCTCGCGCACCCTGACGCTCTATTTGTCGCGCCTGTTTATCACGCGTATTCTGGGCGTGCTGGTGATGCTGGTGCTGGTCCTGCAAATGCTCGACCTCTTGTCGGAAAGCGGCAATATTCTGGCCCATCCCGGCAATGGTCAGGCGCAGATCTGGCACTATGTCACGCTGCGCAGCCCGCAATTGGTGGCGCGTTTTCTGCCCTATTCGGTGCTGCTGGCCACGCTCTTCACCTTCTTCCCGCTGAACCAGAACAGCGAAGTCATCGCGATGCGCGCCGCCGGGCTTTCCGCGCATCAGATCCTCGCCCCGATGCTGGCGACGGCCATGGTCGTGTCGGGCATCAGCTTTGTGTTCAACGAAATGGTCGTCACGCGCGCCACCGCCGATCTCAAGGCGTGGCAGAATGTGCAATATGGCGAAATCCCGAACGAACCGGCCGAGCGGACGAATATCTATCTGGCCGATGGGCATAATATCCTTGGCGCCGATATGATGAACGGCAGCGGCAAGGCCATCCGTCTGCGCGGGGTGACATGGTATGAACGCGACCCGCAAGGGCTGATCACCAAGCGGGTGATTGCCCCCTTGGCCACCTATGCCGCGCCGGGCTGGCGGCTGGACAAGCCGGAAAGCTTTGATGTGGCCAGCGCCAAGTTGACCACATCCGCCTCGATGATCGTGGCACAGGGCATCACCCCGTCGCAAATCGATATTACCCAGGCCGATGCCGACCGCATGAACATCTTTCAACTCTATCACACGATCCAGTCGCTGCGCGCCGGTGGGCGGCGCACATCGGAATTGGAAAGCAAGTGGTGGCACAAGATGTCGGGCCCGCTTTCGGCGCTGTTGATGCCGCTGCTGGGTTCGGTCGCGGCCTTTGGCCTGGCGCGTTCAGGGCAATTGTTCGTGCGCGCCATCATCGGCATGGCACTGGGCTTTACCTATTTCGTGGTCGACAATCTCAGCCTGGCGGTCGGCAATTTCGGTGGATACCCACCGCTGGTGGCGGCGTGGGCACCCTTTATCCTGTTCCTGCTGGTGGGCGAAACCGTGCTGGTACGGACCGAGGAATAGGTCGTCGACTGGTCAACTCAAAAGGCACAAATCGTCTCACCCCTGACGCCGATCTGTCTTTTGCCCCGTTTATGCCCCATTTGCATGATCTAGGGCCACAATCAGCCGGGCACCTGTTGCCTTGATGGGCACAGGTGCTTGCCCAGCATGGCCCCGACACTTAAATATGCGCCAAGACTTTCAAGGAAACGACCAAGTGGCCACCAACAACGCCGCCATTGATGAAGCCAAGCTGCCTTTCTGGAAGCGATCGCATTATCTGGACCGCATGACCCTGCGCGATCTGGTGTTTGCCTATTTCCAGCATTACACGATCGTGGCCTATCTGGCGCTGGCGACGGCGGGCTTTGTCGTTTTCGCGTGGAACCCGACGGGCCTGTGGCGCGCGGTGGCCATCGTGGCGGCGGCGGCGGCGGTCTATCCGCTGGTGTGGCACCTGCTGCACCAATATATCTTGCATGGTCAGTGGCCGTATAAATTCAAGCTGTTGGCCAGCACGTGGAAGCGCATCCACTATGACCACCATCAGGACCCCAACCATCTGGAGGTTCTGTTCGGCGCGCTGCACACGACTGTGCCGACGATCTTTATCGCGACGGCCCCGGTTGGCGCGCTGATTGCCGAAGATGGCCACCGCATCGGCGGGGCCGCGCTGGCCTTTTCGATCGGCATCCTGACCACCTGCTATTATGAATTCATGCATTGCATCCAGCATCTGGCCTTCAAGCCAAAGTGGAAGTGGGTGCAGCACATGAAGCAGCGCCACAACGAACATCACTATGTCGATGAAGACGGCAATTTCGGCATCACCAATTACATGTGGGACCACATTCTGGGCACCTATTATGAAAAGAAGGACCGCCCGGGCCGCAGCCCCACCGTGTTCAACCTGGGTTATACCGAGGAAGTGGCCAAGAAATATCCCTGGGTAAAGGAATTGTCGGGCGGCATCGCCAGCGACCATCCGCGCCGCCGCGCTCTGGCCAATGCCAAGAAGCTGGCCGCAGACGCCAAGGCGCCGACCGGGGAACAGATTCTGGCCCATGCCGCCGAAGCGGTGGGGATGGACACCGAAGCCTGAACCCGGCGCATCAGGCACGAAAACACGATGCGAGGGGCGCCCACCCCTCGCATTTTTCTTTTCTTCCTGAACGCCCTCGCTACACAATCGCCCAAGAGTACCAGGGAGAACCTTTCGATGACCGCGATCACCATCACGCCCGCCAACACCAAGGCCGAGCGCGCGCAATGGGTCGATTACGTCTATGTGGCCAATGCCGCAGACCCCAATTTCGTGCCTCAATTGCGGATGGAAGAGATCGAAAAGGTCACGCCCGGCGGCAATCCTTTTCACGAACATGCCGATTGCCAATTGCTGCTGGCCAAGCGCGGGGGGCAGATTGTGGGCCGTATCGCCGCCATCATCGACCATCAGGCCACCAGCCAGCCCGTCGAACAGGGCATGGGTCCGGGCACCGGCAATTGGGGCGCGCTGGAGGCCGAAACACAGGAAATCGCCAATATCCTGATCGCCAGCGCCGAGGATTGGTTGCGGGTCAAGGGCATGACGCGCGTGGTCGCCCCGATGAACCTGTCCGTCTGGGAAGAGCCGGGCCTGCTGGTCAAGGGCCACGACCATCCGCCGACGGTCATGATGGGCCACCAAAACGCCAAGTTCCAGCCCTGGATCGAGGCCGCCGGTTACACGCCTGCCAAGATGCTCAACACCTATGAGCTGGACATCACACAGGAATTCCCGCCGCTCATCCAGCGCATCGTCAAATCGGGCGAAAAGAACCCGCGCATCAACATTCGCGGCGTCAACCTCAAGGAATTTGACAAGGAAGCCGCGATCATCCTCGACATCCTGAATGATGCGTGGAGCGACAATTGGGGTTTTGTTCCCATCACCGACAGCGAAGTGGCCTATACGGGCAAGAAGCTGAAGCCTTTGGTGAAATCCGATCTGGTGCAAATTGCCGAATATGATGGCGAACCGGTCGCCTTCATGATGACCCTGCCCGATATGAACGAGATCCTGAAGAAGATCGGCCCCAAGCCCTCGCCGCTGGGTTGGATCCGGCTGCTGCTGTGGATCTGGCGGCCCAAGGTCCGCACGATGCGCGTGCCTTTGATGGGTGTGCGCAAACGCCTGCAATCCAGCCGCATGGCCAGCCAGCTGGCCTTTATGATGATCGAATATATCCGCCGCAATTCTGTCGCCAACTATGGCGCCAGCCGGGGCGAGATCGGTTGGATCCTTGACGACAATCAGGGCATGAATTCCATCGCACGTGAAATCCATTCCACCGTGAACAAGGAATATCAGATCTATCAAAAGGACCTGTGATCCGTAAAATTAGAAGGCCCTTGCTCTGGGGGGAGCAAGGGCCTTCACGGGATCGCGTCACCGCCGCGCTTAGGACGGGAGGGGGGTCTGCAGCAGTGACATAGAGGAAACCACGGTCATCGACGTTGGTTCCCGAAAATTGAAATTTTTTTTCGCGACAACGCAAACGGTGGCACAAAAGATGGGAACGGCTAGGATAGCTCGTCGACAAACCGCCGATTGCGTCAGAAAATCGCGGGAATACAGCCGCTTTTGAGGGTCGATATGCCTTTGGGAACTGAAATCGCATCGCATCTGCCGTTCCTGCGGCGCTATGCGCGCGCGCTGACCGGGGATCAGCAGGCAGGTGACGGCCTTGTACGCAGCCTGCTGGAAACCGCCCTGTCGCAGCCGGAATTGCGCGCCAGCCTGAGCGGGGGGCGCCTGCCGCTTTATCGTGCCTTTGCCGGCCTGTTCGCCGGGCGCCCTGCCCCGGCCCATGTTGACAGCACCGATCCCGCCGATGTCCGGCTGGGCCGGATTGCACCGCTCGCTCGTCAGGCCTTGTTGCTGACCACGATTGAGGATTTCACGCCCGATCAGGCCGCCACCATCCTTGACCTCACCACCGAGGAAACGACAGCTCTGGCTAAGGGAGCGGTGGCCGAGATCGCCCGCGACAGCGCGACCAGCGTATTGATCATCGAGGATGAGCCGCTGATCGCGATGCAGCTTGAAGCGCTGGTTTCAACGATGGGTCATGAAATTTTCGGCACCGCCGCAACGCGCACTCAGGCGCAAAAGCTGATGGCCGATGGCGTGCCGGGACTGGTGCTGGCCGATATACAACTGGCCGATGGATCATCGGGGCTGGATGCGGTGGCCGACCTGCTGGCGATTGCCGATGTGCCGGTGATCTTCATCACCGCCTTTCCCGAAAGGCTGTTGACCGGCGACGGGCCGGAACCGACATGGCTGATCACCAAGCCGTTTCGTGAGGACGCGGTGCAGGCCGCCATGGCGCAGGCGCTGTTCTTCCATCAGCCACCTCAGGCCTGATCGGCGGCCTGCGTCTGTTTGGCGCGCATCTGAAACATCGCGGGTGATCGCAGCGGCAGGATCATCGTACAGCGCACGCCATCGGGCGCAAAATCCAGATCGACCTCCTCGCCCAATTCATGGACAAGGATGCGCTCGATCAATTCGGTGCCGAAACCGCGCTGACGCTCGGCGGGAACGGGCGGGCCGTTGCATTCTTTCCAGATGACCTGAACCCGGTCCGCACCGAAAAGCGCCCAATCGATGCACACGCATCCGCCATGGACCGACAAGGCACCATACTTGCTGGCATTGGTCGCCAATTCATGCATCGCCAGCCCCAGCGAGAGCGCATCATTGGGCGCCAGAACGACATCCGGCCCCCTCATCACCACTTTGCCGTCATCCCCCCGCGCATAGGGGGCCAATTCCGCCTCGATCACCCCGCGCAAGGGCGTTGTCCCCCAATTGCTGGCGATCAACAGGTCATGCGTGGCCGACAGCGCTCGAATGCGTCCCTCCAGCGCATCGGCAAATTCATTGAGCGCGGGTGAGGATGGATCGCTGCCCCGCCGCCGGGTCAGCGCGATGATCGACAACACATTGGCCAGAGTATTCTTGACCCGGTGGTTCAATTCCCGGCTGAGCATCCCCCGGATCGAGGCCTGTTCACGCAGCCATGCCAAAGAGGCGCGATCCTCGGCCGCCTGTCGCGCCAAGAGCCAGACCATGCCCGCCAGCAACCCCGCCACCAACGACCCCAGCGCCAATGTCGTAATCGCCACTTTTGATAGACCCGGCCCCGCCGGTGGCCGCACCACCACCACCATCGCGCGGTGGGCCAGCATGACCGGCAATTGCACCTGACCTTCCCCCGCCTGAGTCGGCCCGACCTGCGCCAGAAGGCGTTCCGGCCGCACCACCCCGTCATAAAGAGAGACCGAGAAATTCTTCACCGGTTCCAGATCGATGACCGACTGCAAAAAGACCTGCGCGTTGAAGGGCGCGCCCAGCACGCCGCGAAAACGCCCCGCGCCGCGATCGAACAGCGGCATGTAGATCAGAAAACCGGGCCAGCTTGGGCGCCCTTTGTCCATTTCCAGCCGGATCGGGCCGGTTCCGATCGGGCGGCGCTCTCGTCTGGCGCGTTCAATGGCGGTGCGGCGCTGCGCCTCGGCGTACATGTCAAAACCATAGGACAGGCGGCGGCGCGGCGTCGGATCGCCCAGATAGGTGACCGGCGTCAAAAGCCTCGTGCCGGGCGCGGGCGCCGGGTGGACAGTAAAATTCTCAAGACCTTCGGCCCGGCGCGCGGCCTCGAACGCCGGGATCTGTTCAGGCGTGATCGCCTCGGCCCATGAAATACCTTCAGAGCCGCGATATTCCTCATCCTCGGACAATTCCTGCGACAGGGCGATGAATTGCGCCTGCGTCATGTCATACCGCTTTTCCAGCAGCAACGCGGCGGCCCGCAGATAGGCCGTATGTGCATTGACCCGCCGCCCCAAGGCCGCGCCCACCACATTGGCAGCGGCGCGCGATTCCTGCTGTCGCTGGGCGGCTTCGCTGCGTTCGGTGGCATAGACATAAAGCGACGTGGCCAGCATCACGAGCAGGAAACCGGCCATAGGCAAGGCCCGCGGCATCCGTTCATACCAACCTTGCGACCCCACCCGATGCGCCACGATACGATCCAAAACTCACCCCTTACGCCGCGCATTGTGCCACTTTGCAACGTCATCATGCAACAAACGGTTGCGTGTGGGAACCAAGCTGGGCAAGCTTCGTTCCCGTCCCATCGTGATTATGCGCGATATGTGGATTGGGCGGGGGCGCTCAAATTGGGCAGGTTGATGTGAATCGCAAGCAAGAGCCAGAAGATGCAAATATTTCGGGCGATATCGTCTCGCAAAATCCTGCCATAACACCTGATGCCGTGGGTCAGGAAAAGCATGCCCCCAAGCCCGGAAAATCCACATCGGACGAGGCGCCGCCATGGGCCGCCCCGTTGCGCGACATGTATCAACAAGTGGTCGATGAACCGCTGCCCGATTTCCTGTCCGACCTCTTGTCCCGGCTTGACCGCGACACCGAATGAGCAGCCCCGACAATCAGCCCCCCGATTTCAAACGCGAATTAACCCAGGTCGCGGGGCATTTGCGCGCCTTTGCACGCGGGCTTTGCGGGCGGCCCGATCTGGCCGATGATCTGGTTCAGGATACGCTGCTGCGCGCATGGGCGGCGCGGGACCGGTTTGTGCCGGGCACATCGATCCGGGCGTGGACTTTTACGATCCTGCGCAATGCGTGGTTCACCGAAATGCGCCGCAACCGCTTTCGCGCCGATTATGACGAGGCGCAGGTGGACCGCATCATGACAACGCCTGCGGGGCAAGAGGCGCCGCTGCATCTGGCCGATTTGTCGCGCGCGCTGATGGAATTGCCCGCCGAAAGGCGCGAGGCGCTGTTGCTGGTGGGGGCGGGCGGCTTTTCCTATGAGGAAGCCGCCGCGATTTGCGGATGCGCGGTGGGCACGATCAAAAGCCGCGTCGGGCGTGGCCGCGCCCAATTGAACGCGATGATCGAGGAAGGGCAACTGCCCACACGCGGCAATGCCAGCCAGAGCAGTCAGGCGCTCATGGCCGAACTCGCCCGGATCGCGCCCAAGGAATAAGGGCGGGCGTTATTCCCGCCCTGCCCGGTCCACGCTGCTGGTCACGGCCACATCCATAAAGACGTTGCCCAAAGTGCGCATCAGATCGGGCAACATTTCCACCGCCACCAACAACGCCAATGGCCCGACCGGCACACCCATGGCAATCGCCACCGGCCCGATGGACAGAACAAAGCTGATCGATCCGGGCAAGGAAGGCGTGCCAAGCTCGGTCAGCGCGGCCACAGCAATGCCCGCCAGCATGGCCGACATGCCCAGCGGCGTTCCCGTCAGATGCGCCACATAGATCACCACCGCCAGATTCATCGCCGGCCCCGTCGCGCGGAACAGGGCAACGCAAAGCGGCAGGCTGAATTCCGCGCTGGACGAACGGATGCCAAGGCGCGAACAGGCCGACAGCATCGCGGGCAGGCTGGCCAGCGAGCTTTGCGTGGAGAGCGCCACCACCGACACCGGCAACATCGAGCGCAGATAATGGCCCAGCGCCATGCGCCCAGCCACCACCGCAACCACCGGCGCGGCCAGCAGCACCAGGCCGCCGATCCCGGCCACCAGCGCGACATAATGCGCCAAAGCGCCCACCGCCGCCGTCCCCGTCTTGACCGCCAGCCCCAGCGCCAACGCGAAAACACCAATCGGCGCAATCGACAGCACCCAGCCGATCATCACCATCATGATGCCTGCCAGCGCTTCAAAAAAACCGATCATATGCTGGCGCGGCCCATCGGGCAGCCGCCCCATGGCCAGAGCAAAAACGGCAAAGAACACGACCACGGGCAACATCTCGCCCCCGGCCGCGGCCGAGGCGATATTGGACGGCAGCACCGCCAGCAGGAATTCCGACAGGCCCGGCACAGGCCCCGCATTCTGCGTCGCGCTGCCCGCAAGGGCACCAGCGGCCGCACCGGGAATCGGCCACATTTCCAGCCACAGCGGCATGACCACCACGGCCACAGCGCCGCTGACCAGATAGAATCCCAAAATCCAGAAAATCGCCCGCCGCGCCATGGCCCCCGCCCGCGCCGCCGCCGCCGTCTGAACCAGCCCCAGCACCAACAGCGCCACCACCAGCGGCAGAATCGTCATCTGCAACCCTTTGAGCCACAAAGTGCCCAAAGGCTCGATCACCTTGACCACCGGCATGGCGGCGGGAAATTGCGACAAAACAAGGCCGCACACCAAACCCGCAGCCAATGCAATCAACGCCCCCAGCGATGCCACACGGATTTCGGGCAGGTTGAAACCACCCTTTTCCGCCTGCCCGACCTGCGGCCCAACCTGATCCGTCAAGGAACACCCCATGAATTAAGCAAGGTCTCAATTAACCATTGTTTGCGTGACATTAACTTCATGCCGTCACATAGCAAGGCAGGCTGCACATGCCATGCCCAGTTCAGCATGGCCGATAAGCGGCGCTTCGCCATGCGCGAAAAGACGGATTCGGTTTAGGGATAGACGAATGGGACGACAGTTTTTCGGCACCGATGGCATTCGCGGACGCACCAATGCCGGGGTGATGACCGCCGAAATCGCGATGAAGGTGGGACAGGCCGCCGGTACGCATTTCCTGCGCGGCAAACATCGCCACCGCGTCGTGATCGGCAAGGACACACGTCTTTCGGGCTATATGCTGGAAAATGCGATGGTGGCGGGTTTCACCAGCGTGGGCATGGACGTCGTCCTGCTTGGGCCCATGCCGACGCCCGCCGTGGCGTTGTTGACGCGCGAATTGCGCGCGGACGTGGGCGTGATGATCTCGGCCAGCCATAACCCATACGAGGACAATGGCATCAAGCTGTTCGGGCCGGATGGTTTCAAACTCTCGGACGAGGACGAACTGGCGATCGAGGCCATGCTGGGTCAGGCGCTGCCTCTGGCCGACAGTCCGCAGATCGGGCGGGCGCGCCGCATTGAGGACGCGCGCGGGCGTTATATCCACGCGGTCAAGGGTTCGGTGCCGCATAACATCCGTCTTGATGGCCTGAAAATCGTCGTCGATTGCGCCAATGGCGCGGCCTATCAGGTGGCCCCTTCGGCGGTCTGGGAACTGGGCGCGGAAGTGATCGCGGTCGGCGTGTCGCCCAATGGCAAGAACATCAATGACAAATGCGGCTCGACCCATCTGGATCTCATCAAGGAAACCGTCGTCGCGTCGGGCGCGGATATCGGCATTGCTCTGGACGGCGATGCAGACCGTTTGATCGTCGTCGATGAAATGGGCCAGACGGTCGATGGCGACCAATTGATGGCGCTGATCGGCACGCAATTGCACCAACGCGGCGAATTGCGCGGCGGGGGCGTGGTGGCCACGGTTATGTCGAACCTGGGGCTGGAGCGTTACCTGAACGGGCTGGGCCTGAACCTTGAGCGCACCAAGGTCGGCGACCGCTATGTGCTCGAACGCATGAAGGAAGGCGGTTTCAACGTCGGCGGCGAACAGTCGGGCCACATGATCATGCTGGACCATGGCACGACCGGCGATGGCACGGTGGCCGCGCTTCAGGTGCTTTCCGCGCTGGTGCAATCGGGCAAGAAGGCGAGCGAATTGCTCCACCTGTTCGACCCCGTGCCGCAATTGCTGAAAAACGTGCGTTTTTCTGGCGGCAAGCCGCTGGAGGCCGAGAGCGTGAAAAAGGTCATTGCCGATGCAGAGGCGCAGCTTGCCGGGCGTGGTCGTTTGGTGATCCGGCCTTCGGGCACCGAACCCGTCATCCGCGTGATGGCCGAGGGCGATGATGCGGCCGAGGTCGAGCAGGTGGTGGATGCCATTTGCGATGCGGTGAAGGCGGCGGCGGCGTAAGGTAGTAAGCTTGCCTCCGGCGGGCAAAGGGTCTCGACCCTTTGCAATCCCGTTTTGGGGTGGCGTATGGCCTGCCATATGACATGATCCACGAAGCGGTTTATAAAGCCTGCGGCGCAGCGACGTTGCGCCAAGGTTGAACCTGTGACGCAACAATGACAGTAATGGGGGTGCAGGGGGTCTAGATCCCCTGCTCATACCTTTTTTTGGAAAACCCAAAACAATGCTCGAAATGCGCCCCGATTGCGAAAAATGCGGATGCGACCTCCCGGCCGAGGCCCCCGGCGCGTTTATCTGCTCGTTTGAATGCACCTTTTGTGCCGAATGCACCGAGGAACTGGACGATCTGTGCCCCAATTGCGGCGGTGAATTGATGGACCGCCCTACGCGCGCGAAAAAGCATCATGCCAAGAACCCGCCCTCGACGGTGCGGCATTTCAAGGGATGAAGCATGCCCGGATTCTGACCATCGCCGGATCGGATTGCAGCGGCGGCGCGGGGCTTCAGGCGGATCTGAAAACGATCACCATGCTGGGCGGCTATGGCATGAGCGCGATCACCGCAATCACGGCCCAGAACACGTGCGGGGTCTTTGCGGTCGAACCGCTCTCACCCGACATGGTGGCCGCGCAGATCGACGCCTGCATTGATGACATCGGCGTCGATGCGGTCAAAATCGGCATGTTAGGCAGCACGGCGATCACGCATGTCGTGGCCGACCGGCTGGAAAAGATCGATGCGCCCGTGGTGTTCGATCCGGTGATGATCGCCACGAGCGGCGGTATTCTGGCGGATAGCGAAACCATCGCCGCCTTTGGCCGATTGATGGCGCTGGCGGCGCTCACCACGCCGAATTTGCCGGAACTGGAAGTGCTTTCCGGCCACGCGAACATTGGTGATGAATTTAGCATGCGAGAGGCCGGAGAGGCGTTGATGCTTCGATATGGCGCCAAAGCCATTCTGGCCAAAGGAGGGCACCGGCCCGGTGGCTTTCTTTATGGCTCCAACCAGAACGGTAGCCCGGTCCATGCCCGGACTGAGGATCTGATTTTCGACTGCCTCTACGCGCTGGATGCCGAGGCAGGCTGGCAGGAATGGGAGTTCCACCATCCCCGTATCGACACCCGCCACACCCATGGCACCGGCTGCACGCTGGCCAGCGCGATTGCCACCGGGCTGGGGCAAGGGATGAGCATGGTCGAAGCCGTCAAACGCGCGGGCGATTTCGTTCATGCCGCCCTGCTGGCCGCGCCGGGTTTCGGCGCGGGCCATGGGCCGCTTGGGCATCAAGCTTTGCATCAGGCCGTCAGGCTCTGATCACTCCGCAAATTTGGGGAAACAGTCGATCCCGTAAAAGCCGGTGATGTGTTCCCACGCGTCCTCGGCGGTTTCGACCGGGGTGAAGAGTTGCAGGTCGCGCCGGTTGATCACGCCTTCCTCAACCAAGGCCTCGAAATTGACGACCCGGTTCCAGAATTCCGCGCCGAACAGCAGGATCGGGATCGGCTTCATCTTGCCAGTCTGGATCAGCGTCAGCAGTTCGAAGAATTCGTCGAACGTGCCAAACCCGCCGGGGAACACCGCCACGGCGCGAGCGCGCAGCAGGAAATGCATCTTGCGCAGCGCGAAATAGTGGAATTGGAACGCAAGCCGCGGCGTGACAAAGGGATTGGGCGCCTGTTCATGCGGCAACACAATGTTCAGCCCGATATTCTCGGCCCCCACTTCGGATGCGCCGCGATTGGCCGCTTCCATGATCGAGGGGCCGCCGCCCGAACAGATCACGAATTGACGCTTGCCCTGCTCGACGATGGCGCATTGGCTGGCGATGCGGGCCAGTTTGCGCGCTTCGTCATAATAACGCGCATTGGCGGCCAGTCGCTCGGCAATCGCCTTTTCCTCGGGCGTGGTGGCCGCGGCCAGCTTTTCCTCGACCTTTTCCGGGGCGGGAATACGCGCCGAACCATAACAGACCAGCGTCGAACCGATGCCGGCTTCTTCCATCAGCATTTCGGTTTTCAGCAGTTCAAGCTGAAACCGCACCGGACGTAATTCTTCGCGAAGGAGGAATTCGGTGTCGCGAAATGCCAGCTTGTAGCTCGCGCTTTGCGTCTGGGCGGTGTGGGTTTCGTGTTTTTCAACAAAGCCGGCTTCCTGCTCGGCCTTATAAAAACGGCGGGAAAGACGTTTTTCTTCTTCTGTCATCTTCTGCTCGTATATCTTCCAATCCAGCTTTGTAGCGAAAAAGGGTGAACGGGCAATGACCGAAACGCCGGTGCGGCTACAGATGCAAAAGGCGCAATTTGATCTCAATTTTTATATAAAATTTTTATATCTGTTCATCTTGAATTCAGCGCCCAACGTGCTTGGAACAGGCTGGAAAAGCTGGGCGTGCTGGAGGCTGATTGGGATCGGCGGCGCGATGCAGGCGAGGTATAAAAGTGGCGGATAATCAGTTGGTTGAAACACTTTCGGTCAGGCATCAGCTTGGCCTTCTGGTCAAGGCGGTCGTGGGGGTGGCGGTGCTGGCATTGCTGGTTCTGGCCTATCGTCATTTTACGTATAAAGAGCCGGTAACGCCGCCACCTTTGCCCGAAGGCATTGTCGAGATGACGCCTTCGCAACTGGCCACGCTCAAGGTCGAAGCCGTTGGGGGCGGCGATGGCTGGCAGCAGACAGCCGCCACCGGCATGATCGCGGTGGACGAAACCCATGCCACACCCGTCTTCCTGCCCTATTCGGGTCAGGTGACGCAGGTCATGGTGCAACCCGGCGCCAAGGTTGCGCAGGGCCAGCCGCTTCTGACGCTGCGCACGACCGATGTGGTGGATGCGCGCAATGCGCTGTTCAGCGCCGCCGCCGCACGCGCCAGCGCGGTTGCCGCGGCCAAGCTTGCCGACGATAACCTCAAGCGTCAGGAACAGATCTATCGCACCGCCGGTGGCGCGCTGCGCGACTATGAGCAGGCCCGCAACGATGCCGTCGCTGCGCAAGCCGCCCTGCGCAGCGCCGAAGCCAACCTTGGCGCCGCGCGCGACAAGCTGGAAATTTTCGGCAAGAGTCAGGGCGAAATCGCCGGGCTGGAGGCCAGCCGCAACGTCAACGGATATCACCCCGAAACCACGTTCCGCGCGCCCATCGGCGGCGTGATCGCCACCCGCGCGGTCAGCCCCGGCCAGTTCGTTCAGGTGGGCGGCACCACGCCGGTCCTGACCATCGCCAACCCCGGTCAGGTGTGGCTGGTGGCGCAACTGGCCGAAAGCGATGCGCCCCATGTGCATCTGGGCGACACGGTGGATGTCAATGTCTCGGCCTTCCCCGGCCGGGTGTTCCACGCCGTCGTCGACAATATCGCCAGCGCGCTTGACCCCCAATCGCACCGCTTGCCCGTGCGCGCCACGATCGCCAATCCCGATGGCGCGTTAAAGCCACAGATGTTCGCCAATTTCACGATCCGTCATCAGGAAAGCCTGCCCGCCAACGGCCCCGCCGTCCTGTCGGTGCCGTCGCAATCGGTGATCCGCGAAGGCGATTCGGCCCGCGTGTGGATCCAGATCAGCGCCAACCGTTTCCGCTGTGTCGATGTGACGCTGGGCGAAAGCCACAATGGCCGCGTTGATGTGACATCGGGTCTGAAGGGCGGCGAAAAGGTCGTCACCACCGGCGCCATCTTTGTGAACGAAGCGGGGTTTGGCGCGTGAACGGTCTTGTTCGCTTTGCGCTTCGCTCGCGCATGCTGATTATGGGGCTGCTGGCAGGGATGCTGGCGGCCGGTGGCATTGCGTTCTACAATCTCAACATCGAGGCCTATCCCGACCCGGTTCCGCCGATGGTGGAAATCATCACCCAATCCCCCGGCAGCAGCGCCGAGGAAATGGAACGCGGCGTCACCATCCCCATCGAGGTACAGTTGGCGGGCCTGCCGCATATGACGGCGATCCGCACGATCAGTTTGTTCGGCCTGTCGGACGTGAAGGTCCAGTTCACCTACGATTTCACCTTTGAACAGGCCCAGCAGCAAGTGATCAACCGCCTGTCGCAATTGGGCAGCCTGCCGGGCGGCGTGGTTCCCGAACTCTCGCCCACCAGCCCGATCGGCGAAATCTATCGCTATCGCATCAAGGCGCCCAAGGGCTATTCGGTGATGGATTTGAAAACGCTCCAGAACTGGATTCTGGAACGCCGGTTCAAGGCCATTCCGGGCGTGATCGACGTCACCGGATGGGGCGGCAAGGAGCGCGCCTATGAGGTGGTGGTCGACTCCGCCAAACTTGCCGCGCATCAGACCAGCGTCGGCGCGGTCATCGCCGCGCTTGGCAAGGGCGACGGCAATGTCGGCGGCCAAACCATCAATTTTGGCCCGCAGGCCGCCATCGTGCGCGGCGTCGCGCTGATCCAGTCGCCCAGCCAGATCGAGAACACGCTGGTCACCAACAATGCCGGCGTCCCGGTCTTCATCCGCGATGTGGCCAGCGTTCAGATCGGCAACCAGCCCCGTTTTGGCATCGCGGGCCTTGGTCAGGAAGACGATATCGTCGAAGGCATCGTGCTGATGCGTCGCGGTTCGCAATCCATGCCCACGATCAATGCGGTCAAGGATGAGGTGGAAAAGATCAATGCGGGCGGCATCCTGCCCCCCGGCGTAAAACTGGAATCGGTCTATGACCGGTCCAATCTGATCGATGTCACCACGCATACTGTGATGGAAAATCTGGTGGTCGGCATTTTGCTGATCTTTGCGCTGCAATGGGGCCTGCTGGGCAATTTGCGCAGCGCGATCATCGTGGCCACCACCATTCCTTTCGCTCTGGCCTTTGCGGTGCTGATCCTGACGCTTCAGGGGGAATCGGCCAATCTGCTTTCGGTGGGCGCGCTTGACTTTGGCCTTGTGGTGGACGCCACGGTCATCATGGTGGAAAATATCTTCCGCCACATGGTCGAAAGGTCCGAGCATGTCGAAAAAGGCGAAGGCCATTTCTCCTTCGCCACCCGCCTTGGCGCAATCCTGCATGCCAGCAGCGAAGTGAGCCGCGGCATCTTTTTTGCCGCCGCGATCATTATCGCGTCGTTCCTGCCGCTCTTCACCCTGACGGGTGTCGAAGGCCATATCTTTGGCCCGATGGCCAAGACCTATGCCTATGCCATCGCGGGCGGGTTGATCGCCACCTTTACCGTGGCGCCGGTGATGTCGGCGCTGCTGCTGCCCGATAAATTGTCGGAGGTGGAAACCTTCATCGTCCAGCGTCTGCGCCGGGTCTATGAACCGGCATCCGGGTTTGCTCTGGCCAATCCGGTGGTGACGCTGGGCGGCGCGCTGTTGCTGTTCGGGGCGGCCATGTTCGGCGTCCATTCACTGGGCGTTGAATTCCTGCCGCATCTGGAGGAAGGCAATCTGTTCATCCGCGCCGAACTGCCGACTTCGATCTCGTTGGAGGCGGGGCAACCCACCACCAATGCGATCCGTCGCCGCATCGCGACCTATCCCGAAATCCAGCGTGTCCTTTCAACGCAAGGCCGCCCCGACGATGGCACCGACCCGACCGGTTTCTTCAACGCCGAATTCTTTGTGCCGCTCAAGCCGCAAAAGGAATGGCCCGCCGGCATGGACAAGGACAAATTCGTCGCCCAGTTGAACAAGGATCTGACCGACCGCTTCCCCGGCGTCGACTTCTCTTTCTCGCAGATCATCGAGGATAACGTGGCCGAAGCGGCCAGCGGGGTGAAGGGTGCCAATTCGGTCAAGCTGTTCGGACCCGATCTCGACACGCTGCAAAAGATCGCCAATCAGATCAAGGACGAGATGTCCAAGGTCCGGGGCATCACCGACCTTGGCGTGTTCCAGTCGCTGGGCCAGCCCACCGTGCGCATCGATGTCGACCGCGAAAAGGCGGGCCGATATGGTCTGACCCCCGATGACATCAACCAGACGGTTGCCGCGGCGATCGGCGGGTCGTCGCCGGGCGAATTGTACGAACCGCATACCGACCGGCATTTTCCGATCATCGTGCGTTTCCGCCCCGAACAACGCGACAGCATCGACACGATCAGCCACATCACCGTCGCCACGCCCAATGCATCGGGCGGCGTGACACAGGTGCCGCTGTCCGAAGTCGCCAGCATTCGCCTCGTTTCGGGCGCCAGCTTTATCTATCGCGAGCATCAGACCCGCTATGTGCCGATCAAGTTCAGCGTGCGCGACCGCGACCTTGGCTCTGCCGTCGCCGAGGCGCAGGCGCGCATTGCGCAGAAAATCACCCTGCCGCCGGGCTATAGTCTGGAATGGGCCGGTGAAATGTCGAACCTGAAAAACGCCGTTGCCCGTCTGGAAGTCGTGGTGCCGATCAGCCTGCTGATCATCTTTGCGCTGCTCTATGCCAATTTCGGCAATATCCGTGACGCCTGCCTTGCGCTTTCCTCGATCCCCATGGCGGTCATCGGGGGCGTTCTGACGCTGGTGGTGACGGGGACGTCCTTTTCGATTTCGGCCGCCATCGGTTTTGTCGCGCTGTTCGGCATTGCGGTGATGGACGGGATTTTGGTGGTGAACAATTTCAACACCGCGCTCAACGAAGGGCAAAGCCGCGAGGAAGCCTTGAAGACCACCACGCGCAATTCGCTGCGCCCGGTGATCATGACCTGTCTTGTGGCGGCCATCGGCCTGCTGCCCGCCGCCGTCGCCACGGGCATCGGGTCACAGGTGCAAAAGCCGCTGGCGCTGGTCGTCGTGGGCGGCATGACGCTGGCCCCGGTGATGATCCTGCTGGTTCTGCCGCTGTTGATCGGGCGTTATTCCAAACATGTGCCCAACAAATATGCCGTGGCCCATGGCAAGGATGAACGTGACCTTCCCGGCCACGAACATGAGGGAGAACCGGCATGAACATGACCGCCCTTCTGCTGGCCGCGACGGTTCCGGCCCTTCCCTTGCCGCCGACGCCTGCGGGCAACGCGCCCGAAACGGTGTTGACCCAGCCCATCGCGCCCGAAGGCAATCCGGCGCAGGCCATTGCCGTGGGCACGCCCGTCCCCGCGCAATGGTGGCGCGAATTTGGCAATGATGCGCTTAACGCTCTGGTCGAACGCAGCCTTGCCGCCAACCCGGACATTGCCGCCGCCGACGCCACCTTGCGCCAGATGCAGGAACTGGCGCGCGCGCAGGTGGGCAATCTCTTGCCACAGGTGGACGCGGGCTATCAAGCGACGCGACTGCGGACCAGCAACACACTGTCCACGGCCCTGGCCGATCCCAATGCGATGCTTTACACCCTGCATACCGCGCAGGTGAACCTGTCATGGTCGCCCGATATTTTCGGCGGTGGGCGGGCAAAGGTCCGCTCGGCGCGGGCGGCGGCCACGGCGCAGGCCGCAAGGCGTGATCTGGCCCGTTCGACAATCGTGGCCAATCTGGTGCAATCGGCGATCCAATATGCCGCCCTTGGCGAAGAAATCGAGGCCACCCGCGATGCCGTCACCGCCTATCGCGACGTTCTGGCGCTGATCAAGGTTCGGCAAAAGCTGGGCGCGGTGGGCGCATCCGATGTCGCGGCGCAGGAAACCGCGCTGGCCGCGATTGAGGGGCAATTGCCCGGCCTTGAACGCGCCCGAAAGGCGCAGGAGGCCCAGATCGCCGTGCTGATCGGCGTGGCGCCGGGAACGCCTCTGCCCACCTTGCCGCGCATGGATGAACTGACCCTGCCCGCGCAATTGCCGCTCAGCCTGCCCGCACAGGTCGTGGCCCAGCGTCCCGATGTGCGCGCCGCCGCCGCGATCATGGAAGGCGCATCGGCCGACGCCAAGGCTGCGGTTGCCGCCCGCCTGCCATCTTTCACGATCAGCGCCAATTATGGCGGCACAGCCAACAGCTTTGCCGACATGTTTGCGACGGGCAATCCGTTCTGGGCCGTGCTGGGCGGCGTATCGGCCCCGCTGTTCCACGCGGGCAGCCTGCTGCACCAGAGCCATGCCGCCAAGGCCGCCTTGGAAGCGGCGCAGGCGCAATATCGCTCCAGCGCGCTACAGGCCTTTGCCGATGTGTCCAATGCGCTGACGGCGGTAAAAACCGATGGCGACGCTCTGGCCGCGGCCGACCGGGGCAATCGCGCTTCGGCCACCAGTCTGGATTTCACGCGGCGCCAGTATGAATTGGGGGCGGTGGGCACCTTCACCCTGCTGCCGGTTCTGGCCGCGCGGGCCGAGGCGCGCAGCACATGGGTTCAGGCGCGGGCCGCAAGGCTGGTCGATACGGTCGCGCTTTATCAGGCGCTGGGCGGCGGATCGGGCCAGTAAGAACAATCGGGGGCGCTCTATCAGGGCGCCCCTTTTGTTTGGGGTCCGGACGAAATCGCTTTCTCCTGAAACAAAGCCCGCCTATGCCGCCGGGCATGAGCAAGGGGGAAAATACCGGATTCTGGCGCGATGAAGCGCTCTCGACGCTGCGTCTGGCGGTGCCTTTGGCGGCGGCCAATCTGTTGCAGATGGCGGTTTACGCGATCGATGTGATCTTTGTCGCGCGGCTGGGGCAAACCCCGCTGGCGGCCTCCTCCCTCTCGGTCAGCCTGTTCGGCCTGCTGGCATGGAGCCTGTCGGGATTGACCGGGGCGGTATCGGCGCTGGTCGCGGCGGAATTGGGCGCGCGCAATCATGCGGTGCGTTCGGTGCGGCGTTCGACGCGCATGGGCCTGTGGCTGGCCGTGGGCACCGGCATTCTGGCGATGATCCTGTGCAGCTTTGGCCGCGAAATCATGCTGATGACCGGACAGGCGCCCGAAATTGCGCAATTGTCGGGTCAATTCCTGCATGTGCTGAAATGGGCAATGGTGCCCATGCTGATCGGCAATGTGCTGCGCTCGGTTGTCTCGGCGCTGGGGCGTCCGATCTTTGCCACTTTCATCACGGCGCTGGCCATCGCGGTCAATGCGGCGGGCAATTATGCGCTGGTGTTTGGCCATTGGGGCATGCCTGCGCTGGGGCTGCAAGGGTCCGCGCTGTCCAGCGTTATCACCGGATGCGTGACGGCGCTGGCCTATGCCGGGGCGATTTTTTCCAATCGGCGGCTGCGTCGGCATTATCTGTTCGGCCATCTCTGGCGGCCCGATTGGCAGCGGCTGCGCGAGATCGCCGCCATTGGCGCGCCGATCTTCTTTCAGGTTCTGGCCGAGGCGGGCCTGTTTGGCGCCGCCGCTTTCCTGATGGGCCGTATTGGCGAGGCGGAACTGGCCGCGCATACGGTGGCGCTTCAGATCGCGGCCTTTACGTTCCAGATCCCCATGGGCATCGGACAGGCCGCGACGATCCGTGTCGGCTATCATTACGGCGCGGGAGACCGGGCGGCGATGGGCCGGGCGGGTTGGGCCTCGCTTCAGATCGGCCTGTGCATCGCGCTGTTCAGCTCATCGCTGATGGTGCTGGCGCCGCGTTTGCTGCTATCGGCCTATATCGACGTTGACGCGCCGGAACGGGCGGTGATGGTCGCGCTGGCCCTGCGCTATCTGGTGGTGGCCGCCGCATTCCAGCTGGTCGATTCGACGCAGGTTATTCTGGCGGGCGCGCTGCGCGGGCTTCAGGATACCAAGGTGCCGATGGCGATTGCCCTGCTGGGCTATTGGATACCCGGCTTTGGCGTGTCGGTGGCGCTGGGTCTGGGCACGGGCTTGCGCGGCTTTGGCGTTTGGGTCGGGCTGGCGACGGGGCTGGCCGTGGTGGCGGCGATGTTACTGTGGCGATGGAACCGGCGCGAGGCTTTGGGATTGGTATTGCCCCGCCCCTAAATTTTTTATCAGGGGACGCCTTGACGCCCCTTGGACCTGCACCCATATCCGGGGCGCTGGCACTCTCAAGGTGGGAGTGCCAAGAAGCATTTTCAACTTGAGAGAGGTAACACTCCCATGTCGTTCCGTCCTCTGCACGACCGCGTGCTGGTCCGCCGCGTCGAAGCCGAAGAAAAGACCGCCGGTGGCATCATCATCCCCGACAGCGCCAAGGAAAAGCCCGCTGAAGGTATCGTCGTTTCGGTGGGCACTGGCGCCCGCAACGAAGCAGGCGTTGTGACCCCGCTGGAAGTCAAGGCTGGCGATCGCGTGCTGTTCGGCAAGTGGTCGGGCACCGAAGTCAAGGTCGGCGGTGAAGACCTGCTGATCATGAAGGAAAGCGACATTCTGGGGATTATCGGCTGAACGCCGATGGGCTCGGCATCATCGGCTGAGCCACCCAAATTGTCTGAACCATTCTGATTTTTCAAAGGAATAGATCATGGCCGCCAAGGACGTGAAATTTGGTCGCGACGTACGCGAACGCATTCTCAAGGGCGTTGACACGCTTGCCGACGCCGTCAAGGTGACGCTGGGCCCCAAGGGCCGCAACGTCGTCATCGAAAAGAGCTTCGGCGCCCCCCGCATCACCAAGGACGGTGTTTCGGTCGCCAAGGAAATCGAACTGAAGGACAAGTTCGAAAACCTGGGCGCACAGATGCTGCGCGAAGTGGCCAGCAAGGCCAATGACAAGGCCGGTGATGGCACCACCACCGCGACCGTTCTGGCCCAGGCCATCGTGCGCGAAGGCCTCAAGGCCGTTGCCGCCGGGATCAACCCGATGGATCTGAAGCGCGGCATCGACACCGCTGCTGCTGCTGTGGTTGCCGATCTGGCTGGCCGCTCGAAGCCGGTGGCTGATTCGGCCCAGATCGCTCAGGTCGGCATCATCTCGGCCAATGGCGACACCGAAGTTGGCCAGAAGATCGCCGAAGCGATGGAAAAGGTCGGCAAGGAAGGCGTGATCACCGTCGAAGAAGCCAAGGGCCTCGAATTCGAACTCGATGTCGTCGAAGGCATGCAGTTCGACCGTGGTTACCTGTCGCCCTACTTCGTGACCAACCCCGAAAAGATGACCGTGGAACTGGATAATCCCTATATCCTGATCCACGAGAAGAAGCTCTCGAGCCTGCAGTCGCTGCTGCCGATCCTCGAAGCCGTGGTGCAGTCGGGCCGTCCGCTGCTCATCATCGCCGAAGACATCGAAGGCGAGGCTCTGGCCACGCTCGTCGTCAACAAGCTGCGCGGTGGCCTCAAGATCGCTGCCGTCAAGGCTCCCGGCTTCGGCGACCGCCGCAAGGCCATGCTGGGCGATATCGCCACGCTGACCGCCGGTGAAATGATCTCGGAAGATCTGGGCATCAAGCTCGAAACCGTCACCCTCGGCATGCTGGGTCAGGCCAAGAAGGTCACGATCGACAAGGACAACACCACGATCGTCGACGGTCTGGGTTCGGCCGAAGACATCAAGGGTCGCGTTGAGCAGATCAAGGCGCAGATCGAAGTCACCACCAGCGACTACGACCGCGAAAAGCTGCAGGAACGTCTGGCCAAGCTGGCTGGCGGCGTGGCCGTCATCAAGGTCGGCGGCTCGACCGAAGTGGAAGTCAAGGAACGCAAGGACCGCGTTGACGACGCTCTGCACGCCACGCGCGCAGCCGTCGAAGAAGGCATCGTCCCCGGCGGCGGCACGGCTCTGCTCTATGCCACCAAGGCTCTTGAAGGCCTGAAGGGCGCGAACGAAGACCAGACCCGCGGCATCGACATCGTCCGCAAGGCGATCACCGCTCCGATCAAGCAGATCGCTGAAAACGCTGGCGTCGATGGCGTCCTCGTGGCCGGCAAGCTGCTGGATCAGTCGGACGAAACGCTGGGCTTCAACGCCGCGACCGAAACCTACGAAAACCTGCTGGCCGCAGGCGTGATCGACCCGACCAAGGTTGTGCGCACCGCCCTGCAGAACGCTTCGTCGGTGGCCGGCCTGCTGATCACGACCGAAGCCGGTATCGTGGAACGCGCCGACGACAAGCCCGCCATGCCCGCCATGCCCGGCGGCGGTATGGGCGGCATGGACTTCTAATAGTCCACGCCATCCAAGGCAAAATCAGGAACCCGGGGGGAGCGATCCCCTCGGGTTTTTGCTTAGGTTTAAGGAGGTTCCCTGCCCCCATCGCAGCCACAGGGCGCTTCATCGACAGGTGGGATGACATTTGGCCAAGTATGCCGTTTACTCGAAATTAGCTTAGACGGGCCAACATCCAGAACATGCTTAAAGCTCAGAACGCGATTCTCGGCGCTTTGGCGCTCACCGTGGCAATTGCCGCTACCCCTGTGCTGGCCAAAGGCGAAGTCGATGGTCTTGAACAGGCCTTTGACCGCGTGTTCAACGGCGGCATCACCCATTCCCCGCAACCGGCCATCGCCCCGCCCCGCCAGAACCAGAGCCAGAGTTCGGCCAGCATCAACGCGTTCGAGGCGCGCCTTGCGCAATTGGCCGCGGCGTCTCAGGGCCGCATCGGCGTGGCGGCGGTTGACCTTTCCTCCGGTCGCGGCGTGTCGGTCATGGGCGATCAGCCCTTTCCGCTGGCCAGCACCGGCAAAATCGCCATTGTCGCCACCTTCCTCGAAGGGGTGGATCAGGGGCGGTACAAGCTGACCGATCGCTATCCGCTGATGATGCCGGTGCCCTCGGCCCGCTTTTCCAGCACGGTGGCCCCTGTTCGTCCCGGCGCCATGCTGTCGGCGGAACAATTGATCGAACTGGCCATCACGCGCAGCGACAATCACGCCACGGACGCGCTGCTGGCCGCGATTGGCGGGCCGCAGGTGGTGACACGCTGGCTGCGCCGCAATGGCATTGGCGGCATCCGCCTTGACCGCGACATTGCCACGATGGTTCGTGACGATGGCGAAATCGACCCTGCCCGCCGGATTGACCTGCGCGATTCGACCACGCCGCAGGCGATGGCCGTCCTGCTGGCCGGATTGTATCAGGGGCAGTGGCTTTCGCCCTCCAGCCGAGAAGTGTTGCTGGGTGCCATGTCGCGTTGCCGCACAGGCGTTCACCGCATGCGCGCAGCATTGCCCAGTGAAGCGATGGTGGGGCACAAGACGGGCACCCTGTCAAATACGTCCAGCGACGTCGGCATCATCCGCAGCAACGATGGCCGCACGATCGCCGTGGCGATCTATGTCACGGGCCAGGGCGGCAGGCCGGGCCGCGATCAGCGCATCGCCACCATCACCCGCGCGATCTATGACGGATATCAGGCCGAAGCCAAAAGCGATTTGGCCATGATGGGCGGATCGCGCTAACCGCGATTTCGCAGCCCATTAAAAAAGGCGCCGACGGCATATCCGTACGGCGCCTTTTTTAATGTCCGCATTCCGTGATGCCGGCAAAGCCACATCACGCCGAAAGCAGGCAAAGGAAAAGGCGCGCAGGATAGTCCCACGCGCCCTGACCTCTAAACTTCGCGCTTTCGCGCAGAAGATTAGTTCGACGAAGCAGCCGAAGCAGCTTCCGAAGCAGCCGAGTCAGCAACCGAAGCGGCCGAGTCAGCAACCGAAGCAGCGTCCGAAGCAACCGATTCAGCCGAGGTAGCGGCTTCTTCAGTCTTCGAGCAAGCGGCGAGCGACAGAGCAGCGCCAGCAACGGCAGCGGCGAGAATGATCTTGCGCATGTGAGTATCCTTGAACAGCGAGTGGACCACGCGCGACACTTTCCACCGAGGTGGCGCGCCGTGCGGAAAGCCTACCGCAGGAGTAGACTTCACGCGCCAAATAAACGGCTTGTTGCCGCGATGCAAGCGCTAGTCGCATTTAGATGTGCATCCTATCGCATTTGCGTAAAGATAAATGGGGCGTTCATACCGTGTTTCCCCCGGAAACTGGGGGTCTCGCGCCTTTTCGCAGCGGCCGCTTGGCCCTATGAAAGTTTCATGGAAAACACGACAAATCGCCGCCCCCACCTCTATTTGGTCGATGGTTCGGCCTATATTTTCCGGGCCTATCACCGGCTTCCCCCCCTGACGAATCCGGCAGGAACCCCGGTGGGCGCGGTTTTTGGTTATACCACGATGCTGTGGAAACTGGCCGATGACCTGCACAAGGCCGACGGTCCGACTCATCTGGCAGTAATTCTGGATAAGGCGGGGAAAAGTTTCCGAAACGACATCTTTCCCGCCTATAAAGCGAACCGCCCGCCCGCGCCCGAGGATCTGGTTCCGCAATTTCCCCTGATTCGCGACGCCACACGCGCCTTTTCGCTCCCCTGTATCGAGGAAGAAGGGCTGGAAGCCGACGATCTCATCGCCTCCTATGCCCGCGCGGCGCAGGCACAGGGGTGGGATGTCACCATCGTTTCCTCCGACAAGGATCTGATGCAGCTGGTCGGAGATGGCCCGAATGGTTCGCGGGTGGATATGCTCGACACCATGAAGTCCCTGCGCATCTTCATTCCGGAGGTGGCGGAAAAGTTCGGCGTGACGCCTGATCTGGTTGGCGATGTATTGGCGTTGATGGGCGATGCGGTTGACAATGTGCCCGGCATTCGCGGCATTGGCCCCAAAACGGCGACCAAATTGATCCAGGAACATGGCAATCTCGAAAGCGCTCTGGCCGCCGCCGCGACGATGAAGGCCAGCAAGCTGCGCGACAATCTGATCGAACATGCCGATATGGCGCGTCTGAGTCGGGTTCTGGTGGCGCTCAAGGAGGATTGCACCCTTCCCCTGCCTTTGGAGGCCTTTGAGCTTGGCGCAATCCCTCCTGAGCCTCTGGCGGCGTTTCTGGCCGAACATGGGTTTACCAGCCTGCTCAAGCGCCTTGATGCCGGACGGGGCAGCCCGGAACGCACAACCCAATTGCATCCGGTCAAGACCGTCACGGCCAGCGCCGCCCCCGCCACGGGTGCCGCGCGGCAGGAGGTCGTGCCTATGCCGCCCATCGACCTGTCCACCTATGAATGCGTTCAGGATCTCGACGCGCTGGACCGCTGGATTGCCGCAGGGTTTGACGCCCGCCTGATCGCCTTTGACACCGAAACCAGCGCGCTGGACGCGATTGGAGCCGATCTGGTGGGTATCAGCCTGGCGGTCGGACCGAATCAGGCTTGCTATATCCCGCTGGGCCATCGCGGCAGCGATATGTTCGCCGAAAAGCCGCAACAGATCGACCGCGAGGAAGCGCTGCGCCGGTTGAAGCCGCTGCTCGAATCGGACGCGGTGCTGAAGGTGGGGCAAAACATCAAATATGATCTGAATGTCATGGCTCGATTCGGCATCGCCGTATCGCCCATCGACGACACGATGGTCATCAGCTTTGACATGGATGCCGGGCGGTCCGAGGAAGGGATCGGTGGCGGCCACGGCATGGACGAATTGGCCCAGCGCCACCTTGGCCACACCTGCATCAGCTTTAAGGAGGTTTGCGGCACCGGCAAGAAGCAGATCAGCTTTGCCGAAGTCGCGCTGGAACGCGCCACGCAATATGCCGCCGAAGACGCCGATGTCACATGGCGCCTCCACCGCCTGCTCAAACCCCGTCTGGCCGCAGAGGGCGCCAGCAGGATCTATGAGCGCGTTGACCGTCCCTTGGTGCCCGTCGTGGCCCAAATGGAGCGTTATGGCATCAAGGTGGACCGCGAACGCCTTGCGGGCCTGTCACAGCAGTTTGCCGAGGCCATCGCCGCGCTGGAGGCGGAAATCCACGCGCTGGCAGGCAATCCCTTCACCATCGGCAGCCCCAAGCAATTGGGCGAGATCCTGTTCGACCAGATGGGCCTGAAAGGTGGCAAAAAGGGCAAGTCGGGCCAATATTCGACCGACCAATCAGTGCTGGAAAAGCTGGAAGCCGAGGGCGTGCCGATTGCGCGCAAGGTGCTGGAATGGCGCCAACTGGCCAAATTGCGCTCGACCTATACCGAGGCGCTGCAGGCCGCGATCAGCCCCGTCACGGGCCGCGTTCACACCAGCTACAGCCTTGTTGGGGCACAGACCGGCCGTCTTTCCTCGACGGAGCCGAATTTGCAGAACATCCCGATTCGCACCGAAATCGGCCGCCAGATCCGCGATTGCTTTGTGGCCGAACCGGGCAATGTCCTGCTGGCCGCCGACTACAGCCAGATCGAATTGCGCCTTGCCGCGCATATGGCCGATGTGCCCGCATTGAAGGACGCCTTTGCCAGCGGCGCCGACATTCACGCCGCCACCGCGCAGGAATTGTTCGGCGAGGTCAACCGAGAGACACGCGGGCGGGCCAAGACGATCAACTTCGCCATCCTCTATGGCATTTCGCGCTGGGGTCTGGCGCCACGTCTGGGCGTGACGCCCGAAGAAGCGCAGGCGATGATCGACACCTATTTCGCCCGTTTTCCCGGCATTCAGCGCTATATCCACGAAACGCTCTCGACCGTGCGGGACAAGGGTTATTCCGAAACGTTGTTCGGGCGTAAATGCTGGTTCCCACGCATCAATTCGAAAAATCAGGCCGAGCGGCAAGGCAGCGAGCGAGCCGCCATCAATGCCCCGATCCAGGGCACCTGCGCCGATATCATCAAGCGCGCCATGGCCCGGATGCAGCCAGCGCTGGCCGAAGCGGGCCTGCCCAATGTGCGAATGCTGCTTCAGGTGCATGACGAATTGGTCTTTGAATTGCCCGAAGGCGATGTGGACGCCGCCAAGACCGTGATCCGCCGCGTCATGGAAGAAGCCGCCGGGCCGTCCGTCACGATCTCGGTCCCGCTGGGCGTCGAAATCGGCACGGGCATCAGCTGGGGCGCCGCGCATTGAAAGTGACCATCGCCAACCTCACCAAAGGCAAATTGCCGATCGATCTGCCCCATGAAGCGATCGATCCCGACCAATGGCCCTCGGTCAACGAGATCATGCATTGGTCGGGGCGGATGAGCCATGCGGCTCTGGCGCTGGCGATCGGTTTGGGCTTGGCGCTGTTGCTGCATCTGGCCTGCTTCGCCTTTTTGCGGCGCATGGCCCGGCGCACCGAAAATCCGGCCGAAGCCGTAGCCGCCGCGCAATTGTACCATGCCTTTCGCTGGGCCTTTCTGGCGGGGGGCATGGCGTCGGCGGCGGGCGGCAATCGGTTGGTCGACAAATTGTGGAGCGGGATCGAAGGCTTTGTAGTCCCGGCCCTGACCGGCTGGGTGCTGTTTGCGCTGGTGCGTACGGCGGCCGAATTGATGAGCCGCCGCGCCACCGCATCGGGCGATGAAATGACCGGGCGCAGCAGAGCGACGCGAATCGCCCTCATTTCGCGCTCTATGGCCTTTCTGATCATTTTTGTGACCGTGGCGCTGATCCTGCTGGGCGTGCCGGCGGTGCGGCATATTGGCGCGACACTGATCGCTTCGGCCGGTTTGATGGGTCTGGCGGTCGGTGCGGCGGCCCAGCCTGCGCTCAAATCGCTGATCGCGGGGTTACAGATCGCCCTGACCGAACCGATCCGCATTGGCGATTTCGTGGTGGTTGAGGGCGAACAGGGCCGCGTAGAGGATATCCGCCTGTCCTATGTCGTGATCCGCACCGGGGATGAGCGGCGGTTGATCGTGCCCACGGTCAAATTCCTCGACGCGACTTTTCAAAACTGGACCCGCGTGGGCGGCATCACCGGGTCGGTCATCCTGCCCATACGCCCCGGTTTTGCGATTGACCCCATCCGACAGGCCTTTCGCGCCGCTCTGGCCGACATGCCCGCGTGGGATCAACGTACCGGTGATCTGGTTGTATCAGAATCACGTGTTGGCTCGGTCGAATTGAAACTGGTGGTCAGCGCGACCAATCCCGCCGACCTTGGCGCTTTGCGCAACGAACTGCGCGAATTCATGCTGGAATGGTTGCGGGTGAATGCGCCCGATGCGCTCTGCACCGAAACCTGATCACGCGGATTGCGGGCAAAAGAAAACCCGGCCGAAGCCGGGCTTGGAAAGTTTGGGAGAGGATGCCTGAAAGGCAGGGTCTTTATGACCCCAGTCAGGTTTTTGTGCAAGTGCGAAATGCAATGCACCGATTGCAAAGAATGCAACGACTGAGAATGTAATCGCAACTGGCGCAATTCCGGGGCCTGCGTAGCGCCGTATCATCACCCTTGTTACAAAAAATGAATCCGCCCTGCCGTTGCGCTGCAACGCACAAGAAATCGCACCCTGCGGATTGCGGACAAAAAAAGGCCCAACCGTTGCCGGTCGGGCCGTGGAAGTTTTGGGAGAGGATGCCTGAAAGGCCTGTTCCGTATGCCCAACAGCGGGCCTTGCGGCAAATGCGGATTCATCATGGACGATTGCGAGAAATGCAACAAATAGATCGAACCGCAAATTTAACGCCAAATCATGCCTTTACCAAACCACCCCAAAACATGCCTTGTTGCGCAATACGTATGCAATACAAATCTAAACCGGGGTTTGCCCACGCACACCCCGGTTTAACCACCATAACCCATCAGAATCAGTGGGCGAAAAGCAGACTCGGCCCGTCTTTCAGATCGAGGAAATAGCGCGTCACCCCGCCCAGCAGGAATTCCCGCAACCGGCTATGACCAAAGGCGCCCATCACCAACAGATCCGCCCCCAGACGCGCCACCGCGCTGGCCAGCGTTTCCTCAATCGAACCAACCCGCGCCAGCGAATCAATTTCCGCCTTCACCCCATGGCGCGACAAATATTGCACCGCATCCAGCGGCGGAAACACGCCCGCCTTGTCGCCCACGGTCAGAACGTGGACCTGTCCCGCCATCTTGAGCAGCGGCAGACCGCCCCGCAGCGCCACGGCCGCCTCATGCGAACCGTCCCACGCCACCGCGACGCAATTGACCGGCACCGACATAGGTTTGTCATCGCCCACGATCAGGATCGGTGCCTTGCCATCCACGGCCAGTTGCCCAGCAAATTCGCAACCGCGCGACAGCACAATAACATCCGACAGCAGCGACGCCTCGGTCATCGCATCGACCGGCTCTTCCTCGCCCCGCAAAACGTCGAAAGGCACATCCTCGTTGCGCAAATGTGCGGCCAGTTTTTCGGCATATTCATCGTCGCGTCGCACCGCCTCGCGTACCGCATCGGCCGCCAGATAGCCCCCGCCCAGCGCATCCATCGCCATGAAACGCGCCACCGGCGTATCGATCAACACGCTGAGATGGCCGCCAGTGGCCCGCGCCAGCGAAAGGGCCGTTTCCAGCCTTGCAGAGGTTTCCTCGGTTTGGTCGGCATAAACCAGAATAGAGCGCATCGTCGGTCTCCCTTATCGCTTTTGACCGTGTCCCTTCCGTCGGGGGCAACTTTACTCCTCTAACCGTAACCTACCATGACTCAGGTCAAGCAACGCCATGGATTCGCGTTTTTGCCGCCCCCCATGCGCATGAAAAAAGGCGGCGGCGCATCATACGCCACCGCCCTTCAATTCCTGCCAACCGGCCAGCTGTCAGACCAGAGAAGCCTTGAGCGCTTCGGCCAGATCGGTCCGTTCCCAAGGGAAGAAATCGCCATCGGGCTTGCGGCCAAAATGGCCATAGGCCGCGCTGGGGCCATAGATCGGCTTGTTCAGCCCCAGACCCAGACGGATGCCGCGCGGGGTCAGACCGCCCAGCTTTTCTTCCGCCACCTTGGCAATCGCGGCTTCGAGCAGCGCGTCAGCCACCGAACCCGTGCCCGCCGTATCGACATAGAGCGAGAGCGGACGCGCCACGCCAATGGCATAGGACAGCTGGATCGTCACCCGCGTGGCAAGGCCGGCGGCCACCACATTCTTGGCCAGATAGCGCGCGACATAGGCGGCGCTGCGGTCAACCTTGGTCGGGTCCTTGCCGCTGAACGCGCCGCCGCCATGCGGGGCCGCGCCACCATAAGTGTCCACGATAATCTTGCGCCCGGTCAGGCCCGCGTCACCATCGGGGCCACCGATTTCAAAGCTGCCCGTGGGGTTGATGTGCCACACCGTATCGCCCGAAATGAAACCGGCGGGCAGGATCGCGCCCACGGCCTGCTTCACATAGGCTTCCAGCTCGGCCTTCTTGGCGCCTTCGTCATAACCCGCCTTGTGCTGGGTCGAAACGACGATGGCGGTGGCGGCCACCGGCTTGCCATGCTTGTAACGCAGCGTCACCTGACTCTTGGCGTCGGGTTCAAGGAAAGGCGCCGCGCCCGAATGACGATCCTTGGCCAACTGTTCCAGGATCTTGTGGCTGTAATACAGCGTCGCGGGCATCAGGTCGGGGGTTTCATCACAGGCAAAGCCGAACATGATGCCCTGGTCGCCCGCACCCTCGTCCTTGTTGTCGCCCGCGTCCACGCCCTGCGCGATATGCGCCGACTGACCATGCAGGCGGTTGATGAATTCGAACTGTTCCCAATGGAAACCGTCCTGTTCATAGCCGATGCGCTTGACCGTATCGCGCACGGCCTTTTCGATTTCTTCCTGTGCGCCCGGCGCCCATGCGCCATTTTCATAGACGCCCTTGCAACGGATTTCGCCCGCCAGCACCACAAGCTGGGTCGTGGTCAGCGTTTCGCAGGCGATGCGCGCTTCGGGATCCTTGGACAGGAACAGATCGACGATGGCGTCGGAAATCTGGTCCGCGACCTTGTCGGGATGACCTTCCGAAACGCTTTCGGAGGTGAAGAGGTAATCACTGCGCGCGGTATCGGACATTGGGAGACCTGCCATATAAAGGTTTCTTTATGCGGCACCGTCACTAGCCGCGACGGCGCCGCAACACAAGGGCGCCAACCACAAGAAGAACTATTGCGACCCCAATTGAGACGAAGTTGCCCCATTTTGCGAAGAATGTCGGGGCCAGAGCGGGCGGCACAAAACCATCCAGCCGCGCCGCAACGCCCCGCCCTGCATGTTGACGCACCACGCCATGGGCGTCGATCACGGCGCTGATGCCATTGGTGGTCGAACGCAGGACCGGCAAACCTTCCTCAATCGCTCTTAACCGCGCCTGTGCCAGATGTTGCGGCGGGCCCCAACTGCCGAACCAGCCATCGTTGGACGGGTTGAAGATGTAGTCGGGCCGGTGCGCCCGATCGACCACCGCGCCGGGAAAGATGATCTCGTAACAGATCTGCATCCCCGCCTTGCCCAATGCGCCCAGATCGAGCGTTTGCGGCCCCGGACCGGGGCGAAAATCGAAATCGCCCGGCACCAGCCGTTCAAGCCCGATCATCTTGAGCCACTGACGCTGGGGCAGGTATTCGCCAAAAGGCACCAGATGAGCCTTGGCGTAATGGGCGGCAATATCGCCATGTTCATCGATGCCGGTAATGACATTCTGCCCCCCGGTCGCATTGCGCCCGACAAGGTCCAGATCAACCGTGCCGGTCAGCAACAGCCCACCTTCACCAATCGTGCGTGCCAGACGCCACCGGGCCAGCCACGGGTCGCCGCCAAAAGTGTACTGATAATACCATGCCGGATAACCATCGCGGACATAATCCGGCACGCCCGATTCAGGCCACAGGACCAAACGCTTCTGCCCCGCCTTCAATGGCGCCGACAATTTGGCCGAAGCCACATATTGGGCCTCGAAATGCGCGGGATCGTCCAGATCCTCCTGCGCAACATTGGGCTGAATCAGTGTATAGGCGACATGGCCTTGCGGCGTTGCAGGCCCCGGAACCGCCATCGCGGCAAGGCCCAGCGCGAAAGGCCCCGCGATCATCGCGCCACCATCACGGCGCCGGCCCGTCAACCACAGCAAACGCCCTTCGGCCAGAATGCCCCCCAGAATGACCACCAGCCCCGACAGACCATAGGTGCCCAGCCACGGCGCCAATAACGCCAGCCCCGGCTTCGCATCACCGCCGAGCAGCGCCACGCCGAGAGGATTCCACGGAAAGCCGGTGAACAGCCACCCGCGCAGTGCCTCTGTCAAAATCCAGAAACCGGCAAAACCTAAAACGCGCGACACCGCCCGCCCGCGCAAAAACCAGCCCCCCGCCATGGCCATGGCTGGAAACAGCGCCAGATAGAGCGAGAGCAGAAACACCGCCAATCCGCCCAGCCATGACGGCATTTTGGCCTGATAGGTAAAGGCTGTGGCGATCCAGTTCAGCCCCAGCGTGAAATGCCCGACACCCCAGAGCCAGCCCGCCACCGCCGCCCAGCCCGCATGGGGCAATCGCGCCGCGATCCACAACAGAACCGCCACGCTGAAAAAGGTCAAAGGCCAAAGCCCAAGCGGTTGAAAGCCCAGCGCGCCAACCGCGCCAATCGCCATCAACGCCGCTCCGCGCCAACCCCAATGCCAGCACGCGTGGGCAAACAGCTTTGCCTTGCGCTTATATTTGCCGAAATATCTGTCGTGCCAAGGCTTAGCCGCATCATCCATGGCGGCATGCTTTAGCGGGGGCGGCCCATGCCGTCACCCCGCCTTGGCATCATGTGCCCACAAAGGGGACTTTTTATTCCGCGCTGTCGCTGGGCGCGGGCGCAGCCACCTTGCGGCGGGGCGCACGGCGCTTGGGCGCAGGCGCTGCTTCGGCCGAAACTTCGGCAACCACGGCGGGCGCTTCAGCGACGGGCTTGACTTCGACCGGCGCAGCTTCAGCAACCGGCTTGGTTTCCACGGATTTGCGCGGGCTGGCCGAAATGGCGGGGGGCAGAGCGGCGCCAAGACCCGAACCATCCACGACCACTTCTGCGGCTACACGCGGGGTGCGAGGAGCGCGTTCCTCACGCGGGGCACGTTCTTCGCGAGGTGCGCGTTCTTCGCGAGGTGCGCGATCGTCGCGACGGGGGCGACGTTCTTCACGGCGGCCACGCGGCACGCGCGGACCACGGTTTTCGCGCAGGAACGGATTTTCCGCCGGCTCGTAAATGTTCGAGGACGATTCGCTCGAACCTTCGCCTTCACCGTCACCGGCTTCTTCGACGGGTTCTTCGACGCGGCGCTGAACCGGGGCATCCTGACGCGGTTCGCTGCGTTCTTCGCGTTCGCGGCGGGTATAGACCGGCGGCGCGTCGAAAGCGGGGAAATCGCTCTCTACGGTGAAATCACCCTGATCGTCACCATCGTCACGGCCACCTTCACCATTTTCCTGCCAGCGATCGTCACGGCGGGCGCGCGATTCTTCCTGACGCAGGCGGGTGTCGGCAATCACGCGAAAGTAATGGTCCGCGAATTGCAGGTAATACTCGGCCTGAACGCGATCACCGTTAAGATGGGCATCCTGGGCAAGTTTGCGATATTTTTCCAGCAATTGCGGAGCATTGCCCCGCGCCCGGCTGTCGATCCGGTTAAGCTGCTGACCACCATTTTGCGGCCGGTTGTTGTTGCCCCGGCCACGGCGGCGGTTATTCCCACGATTGTTGTTCAAGGGTGAGTATTCCTTAACCCCGGATCGCCGCTCGGCCTCTATGCCGGCGTGCTCCTCGTCCTGTCATTACGCCGCACCGCGAAATTTCGCAGCGTAGCCCTGTTTCGTCGGGTCCGGCCCTTATCGGCCTATCCTGACGAAGATGCTGGAGTAGCACCAGCCAGAGGGGAAGATCCCATCCCTCGGCGGTCCTGTAGCTCAATTAAAAGGCCCGCCGCCAAAAGCCAAGCAGAATCTTACGCACAGCCCCCGCTTTCCTGTGAAAGAAGCAAGGCGCGGGGGCGATTGGCCAGATCAAGGCGCAATTCTACGGCAAATCCGGCCTGCACGGCGATCTCGCTCACCGCTTCGGCCTGTTGATAGCCGATTTCCAGCACCGCCACCCCGCCGGGAAGCAACAGCCCCGGCAATTGGGGAATCAGGATGCGATAATCGTCCAGCCCCTGCGCACCGGCGAACAGCGCGCTGGCCGGTTCAAAATCGCGGACACTGGGGTCGAGCGCGGCATCGCTTTCGACATAGGGCGGGTTCGACAGGATAAGGTCAAACCGGCCCAGCCCATCGGCCCAGCCCGCCTGCGTCCAATCGGCCAGCACCATCTGCACCCGCTCGCCCATGCCCAGCGCCGCCGCATTGCCGCTCGCCACGGTCAGAGCATCAGGCGAGGCGTCAATCCCCACCCCTTCGGCTCCCGGCCGTTCATGCAGGACCGAGAGCAACAACGCCCCCGTCCCCGTCCCGCAATCCAATACGCGCGCGGGCGAGGCACAGGCATTGAGCGCGGTTTCCACAATTGTCTCGCTGTCCCCCCGCGGGATCAGCGTGGCGGGCGTAACCCGGAACGACAGGCCCCAGAATTCCTGATGGCCGGTAATATGGGCAACCGGCTCATGCCGAGCGCGGCGATCAATCAAAGCATCGAAACCATCGGGCACGGAATCGCCCATATGTCGCAGCAACAAATCCGTGCGGCTGCATTGCAAAACATGGGCCATCAACACTTCGGCATCCAGCCTTGCGGTATCACTGGTCTGGCTCAACCTTTGCGCCGCATCGCGGATGGCCAGCGCAATATTATTCACCTAATGCCGCCAGCCTTTTGGCCTGATCCTCATGAATCAGCGCCGAGACCAGTTCACCCAACCCCGGCCCTTCCAAGATTTCGGGCAGGCGGTGGAGCGTCAGGTTGATGCGGTGATCGGTGACGCGGCCTTGGGGGAAATTATAGGTGCGGATGCGTTCCGATCGGTCGCCGCTGCCCACCATCGCCTTGCGCGCTTCGGCCTCCTCGCCTTGGGCGGCGTCGCGCTGGACCTCGTACAGGCGGGCGCGCAGGACCTGCATCGCCTTGTCCTTATTCTTGTGCTGGCTGCGCCCGTCCTGACAGGTGACGACGGTGCCGGTCGGAATATGCGTGATGCGCACGGCCGAATCGGTGGTGTTGACGTGCTGCCCGCCCGCGCCGCTGGCCCGATAGACGTCGATCTTGAGGTCCTTGTCCTCGATCTGGACATCCACCTCATCCGGTTCGGGCAGGATGGCGACCGTGGCGGCGGAGGTATGGATGCGCCCACCTGCCTCGGTCACCGGAACGCGCTGAACCCGGTGGACGCCGGATTCGAATTTCAGCTGGGCAAAAACGCCCTGGCCGGAAACATGGGCGACGATTTCCTTGAAGCCGCCGATTTCGCTGGCGTTCGCGCTGACCACTTCCACCCGCCAGCCCTGTTGTGCGGCATAGCGTTCGTACATGCGGAACAGGTCGGCGGCGAACAGGGCGGCCTCATCCCCCCCGGTGCCAGCACGAATTTCCAGCATGGCGGGACGGCTGTCGGCCGTATCACGCGGCAACATGGCGATGGAGAGCGCGCGTTCGGCCTCAGGCAATTCGGCGCGGATGCGGGCGATCTCTTCCTCGGCCAATTCGCGCATTTCGGGATCGTCGAGCGCGGCCAGACTTTCCAGCTCGCCGCGCATCGTGGCCACTTCGGCCGCCGCACGCGCGACCGGCTCCAGCTCGGCATAATCCCGGCTCGCCGCCACGAAATCGGCCCCCTCCAGCGTGCCGGAGGCCAGACGCGCCTCCATCTCGGCAAAACGCGCCGAAATCTGGGCTAGACGGGTGGAGGGGATGCTCATTTAGGCGATCAGCGCCTCAATGCGCGCCGCATCCGCGTCGACATTGCGCAAACGCTGCGTCACGCCTTCATCGCCAAAGCCCAGCGCAAGGATGGCGCGGGTGTTGGTCTTGACCGCCTTGTCGAAACGCTTGCGAGGGGATCCGGTGGCCACCAGTTCCGCCGACAGACCGCCCCGGCGCAGTTTCGCCGCCATCGCCACGCCAGCCGAAATCGCACGGTCATCCTCGACCACCACGGTCACATCGGTGCGATCCTCGGCAATCAGGCCTTCGCCCGACACCAGCATCGCCAGACGTTCCACGCCCGCCGCCCAGCCGACCGCCGGGGTCGGCGCGCCGCCGAGGCTTTCCATCAACCCGTCATAGCGCCCGCCGCCAAGGACCGTGCCCTGCGCGCCCAGACGATCCGTCACAAATTCAAACGCGGTGTGGCGATAGTAATCAAGGCCGCGCACCAGCGCCCCGTTACGCGTCCAAGCCACGCCCGCCGCATCCAGACCGCCCGTAACGGCGGCAAAGAAGTCCTGCGCCTCGCTCGACAGGTAATCGTCGATGCGCGGGGCATCGGCCACGAAAGCCTTGTCACGCGGGTCCTTGGAATCGAGGATGCGCAGCGGGTTCTTTTCCAGACGCTCCTGCGAATCTTCGGAAAGTTCGCCCTTAACGCCACGGAAATAGTCGATCAGCGCCGCGCGCCATGCCTCGCGGCTCTCGCCATCGCCCAGCGTGTTGAGCGTCAGCGTCACACCATCGGCAATGCCCAGTTCTTTCAGCAACTGATCGGCCATCACCAGCAGTTCGACGTCGGCGGTGGGTTCACCCGCACCAATGACTTCGGCGTCGATCTGGTGAAACTGGCGATAGCGGCCCTTTTGCGGGCGTTCATAACGGAACAGCGGGCCGTGCGTCGCCAGCTTGACTGGCGCAAACTGCTTCCACCCGTTGGTCAGATAGGCGCGCGCCAGACCAGCGGTGAATTCCGGGCGCAGGGTCAGCGATTCCCCGCCGCGATCCTCGAAAGAATACATTTCCTTCGACACCACATCGGTCGTCTCGCCAAGGCTGCGCGAAAACACCGTGGTCTTTTCAAAGACCGGCATTTCCACCCGGCGGAACCGGTACAGTTTGCGCACACGCTCGAACGTTTCCACCACAAAGGCGAAAGCGTCGGCATCGGCGCCGAAAATGTCCTGGGTGCCGCGGATGGCCTGCGGCGTTTCGATCTGGGGCTTGCTCATGTGTGGCCCCCTATACATTGGCGCGGCCAAGGTGAAGCCCTTCCTGTCGAATCCGGGGCGCAATCGGGCGGAAAAACGCCGATGCTGACAAAGGGGTAAATATCGTGTTCACCCCTCTTGCTGGCGGCCGATCTTCGCGCCATGAAGTGTATCCATGACAAAACGCCTGAATGTACGCGCCCGGATCACGCTGGGCCTTTCCGCCGCTCTTCTCGTTTCCTCCCCGGCCATGGCGCAACGTTCCGCCCCCACGGCCATCCCGGTGGTACAGGGCGTGCCCGATGCCAAGGATGTGCCCTATCCGGGCGGCACCATTGCGCTGGACATTGACGCCACCGACATCGCGCGCGGCATTTACCGCGTGACCCAGAATGTGCCGGTGGCGCCGGGCGCGAAAAGCCTGATCCTGCAATTGCCGCAATGGGTTCCGGGCGGGCACAATCCGCGCGGCACGATCGACCAACTGGTCGATGTGAAATTCTATGCCGATGGCAAGCTGCTGCATTGGTGGCGCGATCCGACCGAAGTCTTTGCCTTTCACATCGACGTTCCCGCAGGCGCCAAATCGGTCGTGGCCAAATTCGCCCATACCTCGCCTCTGGCCAGCAGCGAAGGGCGCATCACGATGACGCCCGAAATGCTCAACCTGCAATGGGACCGGATGAGCCTGTACCCCGCCGGCTATTACACCCGCCAGATCAAGTATAAGCCGACCGTCACCTTCCCCGAAGGATGGCAGGTGGCGACCGCTCTGGATGGCAAGCAGGTGAGCGGCAACAAGGTGACGTGGGATGTCATCGATTATGAAGCTCTGGTCGATTCGCCCATTTTTGCGGGCGTCAATTTCAAGCGCTTCGACCTTGGCCATGGCGTGGCCATGAATGTCGTGGCCGACAAGCCCGAATTGCTGGACATCACGCCCGAACATCTGGCCACGTACAAGGCGCTGGTTGACGAAGCATGGACCACGTTCGGTTCGTTTCACTTCGACCATTACGACTTCCTGCTGGCGCTGACCGATCGGATGGGCGGGATTGGTTTGGAACATCACCGTTCTTCGGAAAACGCGATGATGCCCAAGGTCTGGACCGACTGGAAGGATCTGGACTGGGCGCGCAATGTGATTTCCCACGAATTCACCCATAGCTGGGACGGCAAATTCCGCCGCCCGGACAAGCTGTGGACCCCCGATTATCGCCAGCCGATGCAGGGCAACCTGCTGTGGGTTTACGAAGGTCAGACGCAGTTCTGGGGCTATGTTCTGGCCGCGCGTTCGGGCATTCAGACCAAAGAATCGATCCTGGGCGCCTTTGCCGCCAATGCGGGCATGTTCACCCAATGGGCGGGCCGCGATTGGCGCAGCGTCGAGGACACCGGGTTCGACCCGGTCATTTCGGGCCGCCGCGCCAAGCCCTATGCCAGCATCAACCGCAACGAGGATTATTACACCGAAGGCGCGCTGATGTGGCTGGAGGCCGATGGCATCATTCGCGAAGGCACCAAGGGCAAGAAGGGGCTGGACGATTTCGCCAAGGCCTTCTTTGGCATCAAGAACGGCGATTGGGGCGAAGTCACCTATAATTTCAAGGATGTGGCCGCCGCCCTCAACGGCGTTTATCCCTATGATTGGGAAGCCTTCCTTGACAAGCATATGAACCAGCCCGGTCAGCCCGCCCCCTTGGCGGGGATCGAAAAGGCCGGGTACAAGCTGGTGTGGAAGGACACGCCCAACCCCTATGACAAGGGCCGTTTCGGTTCGGCCAAGGTGCTCAGCCTTGCCCATTCGCTGGGCATCGTGCTGAACCGTGAAGGCGTGGTGACCTCGACCCTTTGGAACAGCCCCGCGTTCGACGCTGCGCTGGTGACGGGCACCAAGATCGTCGCCATCAATGGCGCGACCTATAGCGAGGACGCGATGAAGGCCGCGATCACCGCCGCCAAGGGCAATGACAAGCCCATCACTCTTGTCACCCAGCGCGGTGAGAAGGTGGCGACCATGGTGCTGAACTATCACGACGGCCTTCGCTATCCGTGGCTGGAAAAGGCGGTCGAAGGCAAGGAGCCTGCTGGCCTTGACCTGCTGCTCTCGGCCAAGCGTCCGGGCGCGAAGTAAATGAAAAGGCGTGCGGGTATGCGGTGGATGCTGCCCGCACGTTTTTCATGGTTTCTGGGCCTGTTTGCGCTGGGCACCGGCCTGTTGGCGACCGAAGGGTTGCGCTGGGGTCAGGCGGTGCTGGGCGGGTTCGATCTGGGCGCGCTGGTGTTCATCGCCTCGCTCTGGCCGCTATCGCGCGACAATTCCCATGCCCAGATGCGCCTGCACGCGCGCCAGAATGACGCCAATCGCTTTGCCGTGCTGGTGATCAGCGCGTTGATCATGCTGGTGATCGTCACCGCGCTCTTTGTCGATCTGCCTCATGCCCGCGGCGACATCGGTTATGCCAAAGGGGTGGCGCTGGCCCTTATTCTGGCCAGTCTGGTTATCGCATGGATATTTTCGAACCTTATTTATGCGCTGCACTATGCCCATCTCTATTACGGCGGAAATAAGGAAAGCGGATTACGCTTCCCCACAACCGAAGAGGGCGAGGCACAGCACTGTCCTAATTTTTGGGACTTTTTCTATTTTTCTCTGACCATTGGCATGGCATTTGCCACATCGGACGTTGAAATCACCACCCAACGCATGCGCCGCGTGGCAACAGTCCATGGCGCGCTGGCGTTTTTCTACAATCTGATCGTTCTGGCTTTTACGATCAATGTCACAGCGGGCAGCTGAACACTTAACCAATTGGGCGCAAGTTTACAGGTATTAAGACCGCACCGCTGTTGCAATGCAATACGCCCACCGCTAGGGCTTTCCCCGCAGATTCCTGCGCGACACCCGCAAGGGGCGGTGTCGCTCACATATAAAAATGACGGTGCCATGGACATCAGCAAAATTTCGGTCGGCAAAAGCCCGCCTGACAACCTGAACGTCATCATCGAGGTTCCCACTGGTGGCGAACCTGTGAAGTATGAGTTCGACAAGGAATCGGGCGCGCTGTTCGTGGACCGTATCCTGCATACGCCGATGCGCTATCCCGCCAATTATGGCTTTGTGCCCCACACGCTCTCGCCCGATGGCGACCCGCTTGACGCGCTGGTGGTGGCCCGTTCGCCCTTCGTGCCCGGTTCGGTTGTGCGTTGCCGCCCGATCGCGGTGCTCAACCTTGAGGACGAAGCCGGCGGCGACGAAAAGCTGCTCTGCGTTCCCGACGACAAGACCTTCCCTTACTATGCCAACGTGAAGGAAAAGGAAGACCTGCCCGACATCATCGCGCAGCAGGTTGAACACTTCTTCACCCACTACAAGGATCTGGAATCCGAAAAGTGGGTGCGCGTGGGCACCTGGGGCAATGCCGCCGAAGCGCGCCAGATCGTGACCGAAGCGATCGAACGCTATCAGGCCGGCAAGAAGGCCTGAGAATGCGAAAGGGGCGGGTCAAACCGCCCCTTTTTCTTTGCCCAGTCTCCCGCGCGCCTAATCTCCGGCAATCGTCATGCCATCGACCCGGATCGTGGGCACGTTGATCGTGCGATGCCATTCCAGATCGCTGGCCGGGGTCATCCCCTTGAACATGTCGATCAAATTGCCCGCCACGGTGAATTCGGCCACCGGCCCGGCGATTTCGCCCTTGATGATGCGATATCCCGACGCGCCCCGGCTGTAATCGCCGGTCACGCCATTGACGCCGTGCCCGATCAACTCGGTCACATAGACGCCATCCTCGATATCCGCGATCAGTTCGGCCACTGACAGGCTGCCCGCCGCCAGATGCAGGTTGCCCGGCGCGACGCCCGGCGCCCCGCTGCCCCCGCGTGCGGCGTGGCCCGTCGGCGTCAGGCCCAATTGCCGCGCCGACGCGCATTCCATCAGCCAGCCGGTGATGCGTCCGTCACGCACCACATCACGTGCGGCGGTCTGCAAACCTTCGCCATCGAACGGTCGCGAGCGGAACCCACGCGGGCGCAACGGATCATCGACAATCCGCACCGCGCTGTCGAACAGTTGCTCTTCCAATCGCCCGATCAGGAAACTGGCCCGCCGCGCAATGGACGCACCCGACATCGCGCCCAGCAGATGCCCCACCAGCGATCCGCCCACACGCGGATCCAGCACGACCGGCATCGGCCCGCTCTTCATCCGCCCCGGATTGAGTCGGGCAACGGCGCGCTCACCTGCCTGCTGACCGATTTCGGACGGAGAGATCAGATCCTCACGGTGGCGCGCCATGCGGGCGGCGTAATCGCGCTGCATATTGCTGCCTTCGCCCGCCACGACGCTGGCCGAAATCGAACGGCTGGTGGCGGCATAGGCGCCCGCGAAACCATGGCTGGTCGCCAGAGCCATGACGGCCCCGCCGCTTGACGCGCCTGCGCCTTCGCTGTTGGTCACGCCCGCGACGGCGCGTGCGGCATCCTCGGCCTCCTCGGCCATGGCGCGCAATGCCTGCGGGCTGGGTTCGCCGTTGTCGACCAGATCGAGATCGGGGAACGGCCCCTTGAACAGCAATTCCTCCGGCGCGAGGCCCGCATAGGGATCTTCGGGCGCGCCCTGCGCCATGGCCAGCGCGCGTGCGGCCAGTTCGCTCAAAGCCTCATCCGACAGATCCGACGAGCCGATCGAGGCCGAGCGCCGCCCGACAAAGACGCGCAGGCCAATATGCTCGCTCTCGGAACGCTCAACATCCTCCAGCTTGCCCAAACGGACCGAAACGCTTTCCGAGGCATCGGCGATATAGACCGCGTCGGCGGCATCGGCCCCAGCCTTGCGCGCGCGTTCGACAAGGGCTTGTGCCCTTTCCTGAGCCTGAAGCGTGGTAAGCATGGTGTTCTGGCAAGCTCCTGAGGTGGCGCAAAGTTTCGCGCGAGGGGCAGGCTCTACAATCCCGCCCGCCCAAGAGCAACGACCATCACCCCACCATCATGGCCAGCAGGCGAAAGCCCCCGGTGACGATAAAGGGCAACCCAATGGCCGCCCCCCACACCAACGCCCGGTCGCGGTAGAAGGCCGGCGCGCGGGCCGGATCACCCGCTTCGGCATCGCTCAACCGCGTCCATCGCCGCTCCATCTGGCGACAGGCAGGGATGATCCCGGCGACCAGCACAACCAGCGCCAGCCCCGGCAAAACCGACGCTCTGCCTTCACGCAGGGCGGCAATGGTCACGAAAATCTGCAAGCCAGTATAAACCAGCAGAGCATAGGCGATATGATCGCTGATCCGCTTACGCCAGTCCAGCATCGCCTCCCCCCGTCTGGTGCTGGGGATCGGGCGCGCTTTGCGCGGCGCAATACGGGCAATCGCTTCAACGCGTGCCTTGGCCATATGGCCCTCTCCCCAACTTCCACGGCCCATTAGCCTTTAGTACGAGTAAATCATCGATACCCCGATCGATCAAGCGCATTCACCTGCGCCGGGATAGGACGATTTGTCCTAGCGCCGAACCGAGGTGCATTGCATTTTGCCATGCATGAAACCTGCCAATCGGGCGCATCACCCTTGCCGATTGCCTCTGCCGCGCCTAAAATGCCGAAAGATGACGCAGACAATCGCCCCCGATGCTGGCCAGACCAGCCGACAGTCCGACCCACAAGGCTCGTTTTCCGGGCTTCAGGTGGTGTCCATCGCCAAAAGTTATGACAAGCGGGCGGTGTTGACCGACATCTCGCTGGAGGTGGCCAAGGGTGAGGTCATGGGCCTGCTTGGCCCCAATGGCGCGGGCAAGACGACGTGCTTCTATTCGATCATGGGGCTGGTGCGGCCGGATTCGGGGCGCATCCTGCTCGACGGGATCGATATTACCAATCTGCCGATGTATCGCCGCGCGATTCTGGGCCTTGGCTATCTGCCGCAGGAAACCTCGATCTTTCGCGGCTTGACGGTGGAGCAGAATATTTCGACCGTGCTCGAACTGGTCGAACCCGATCCGGCGACGCGGGCGGGCGAACTGGAACGGCTGCTCGAAGAATTCGGCCTGACGCGCCTGCGCTCCAGTCCGTCGATGGCGCTGTCGGGCGGTGAACGCCGCCGCGCCGAAATCGCCCGCGCACTGGCCGCCAAGCCTTCGATCATGCTGCTGGACGAACCTTTTGCGGGCATCGATCCGCTCTCCATCGCGGACATTCGCCATCTGGTGCATGATCTGAAACAGCGCGGCATCGGCGTGCTGATCACCGACCACAATGTGCGCGAAACGCTGGAAATCTGTGATCGCGGCTGCATCATCTATGGCGGGCAAGTGCTGTTCGCGGGCAGCCCCGAAGCGCTGGTGGCCGATGAAAACGTGCGGCGGCTCTATCTGGGCGAAGGCTTCACGCTGTAATGCCAGCAGGGGGCGCATAAAGGATCATGGCGCTGGGGCCGCGCCTCGACCTTCGCCAGACGCAATCGCTGGTGATGACGCCGCAATTGCAGCAGGCGATCAAGCTGCTCACGCTGTCCAATCTGGAAATCGAGGCGTTCATCGGCGATGCGCTGGACGCCAACCCGCTGCTCGAAATCGGCGAGGCGGCCCCGCCCCCGGTTGAAACCATCGAACCGGATCAACGCCGCACCAGCCTTGAAACATCCCCCTGCGATCAATTGATCGGCGAAGGGCGGGCCGAGGAAGATCGTCCCCTCGACATCAATGCCGAGGCGCTGGACATTGACCGTGACACCGGCGACGCCCCGCCAGAACGCTATGAACAACCCTTTGAGGGCGAGGCGCAGATCTCCGGCGGCGGCGAAGCCCCCGCGATGGAGGAATATGGCGCCGGCGATGAAACACTGGCCCAGCATTTGCACGATCAGATCGGCGCGGTGGCGCGCGATGCGAAACTGGTCTTCATCGCCCGTTTCATTATCGATCAATTGGACGATGCGGGCTATCTGGCCATGCCCCTGCGCGAAATTGCCATCGACCTTCAGGTCTCGATGGAGGAAGCCGAAGCCGCGCTGGCCCTGGTCCAATCGCTTGACCCCACCGGCATTGGCGCGCGCAGTCTGTCGGAATGCATCGCGCTTCAGGCCCGCGAGGCGGACCGTTACGATCCGGCCATGGCGCGCATGATCGACAATCTGGAGATGATCGGCCGCGGCGAATTGCCGCGCCTGCGCCGGATGTGCGGCGTGGATGAAGAAGATTTCGCCGACATGCTGGCCGAATTGCGGGGTTACGACCCCAAGCCGGGGCTGCGCTATGGCGGCGGGGTTGCCGCGCCCGTGGTGCCCGACATCCTGATTACGGCGCGCGCCGATGGCGGCTGGAATGTTGCGCTCAATCAGGCCACCCTGCCCAAGCTGATCCTTAACCGCAGCTATTATCTGGAAATGCGCGGGGCGTGTAAGGGCAAGAGCGCGGCCAAGGAGGATCGCGGTTGGTTGTCGGAAAAGCTGGCCGATGCCAACTGGCTGGTCAAGGCGCTGGACCAGCGGCAGAAGACGATCCTGAAAGTGGCCAGCGAATTGGTGCGCCAACAGGAAGGCTTTTTCCGCCAAGGGGTCAGCCAGTTGAAACCACTGACCCTGCGCGCCGTGGCCGAAACGGTGGGGTTGCACGAATCGACCGTCAGCCGCGTCACCAGCAACAAATATCTGATGTGCGAGCGCGGCACCTTTGAACTCAAATATTTCTTCACCAGCGGCGTTTCGGGTTCCGATGGCGAAGGCGTTTCGGCCGAGGCGGTCAAGGCCGCAATCAAGCAATTGATCGACAATGAGGATCCCAAAAAGATCCTGTCGGATGACACGCTGGTCGATCTGCTGAAAGAAAAGGGCTTTGAACTGGCCCGCCGCACGGTGGCCAAATATCGCGAGGCAATCGGGCTTGGCTCCTCGGTTCAGCGGCGGCGCCAAAAGGCCCTGAGCGGGAAGCGTTAAGCGGAAAGTTCCGCCGCACGCCCCCGCCACGCCTGCGCCAGCACCGGCATCGCGGCCAGGTCAGGCAGGACCGAAGGATCCGCCTTGTGCCCCCCGCCGATCAGCACATGGAACAGGCGCGACACCGGCCAGTCTGCCAACCCGCGTTCGACCAGAACCAATTGATCGCCCGCCTGCACCACGCCTTCCTCGATCACGCGATAGTACCAGCCGGAACGCAGGTTCTTGACGATCTTGGCCGCCAGTGGCGCGTGGCCGAAACGATGGCCCAGTTTCCAGCACGGCTGACGGCCATGGCTGACCTCGATCAAGGCGCTGCCCAAACGGAAACGGTCGCCCAGCAGAACCTGATCCTCGGTCAGGCCCAGTGTCGAGATATTTTCGCCAAACCCGCCCGGCGCATTCAACAACTCATGGTCGCCCAGATCGCCCTTCCACGCCGGATAATGGTCAAAGGCATAGTGGTGGATCGCCTTGTCCGGGCCGCCATGATGTTTGCGGTCGGCCTGTTCATCGCCCTCAATCCCCAGAAAGCCCACGCGAACCGGGCCGTCGACCGGGCGCTTGGTAATCGCGCTATGTTCATCGGCGTCGCGGAAACGGATGGCGGTGCCTGTCATCACGGCAAGGATGGTGGTGGAAAAGCTGTTCATCGTCAAAGTCATGAGGCATCCCCCGCTCCCCGTCAATCGCCGTTCACGCCTCCAGTTCGACATCCCAATAGAGCCAGTCGCGCCATGTTTCGTGCAGGTAATTGGGAGGGAAGGCCCGCCCCCTTTCCTGCAATTGCCAACTGGTCGGGCGGATAGGGTGGGTCAGAAGCGGCATATGCGCCTCACGCGGGGTGCGCCCGCCTTTTTTGAGATTACACGGCGAACAGGCCGCCACGATATTTTCCCAACTGGTGCGGCCGCCAAGCCGCCGGGGCAGCACATGGTCAAAGGTCAATTGATGCGGATTGCCGCAATATTGGCAGGAAAACCGATCCCGCAGGAAAACGTTGAAACGGGTAAAAGCGGGAAATTCCGAAGGCCGCACATATTGCCGCAGCGCGATGACCGAGGGCAATTGCATCGCCGAATTCTGGGAATGCACCTCGCGCTCGTAACTGGCGATAATGTCCACTCTTTCCAGAAACACCGCCTTGATCGCGGTCTGCCATGGCCAGAGACTTAAAGGGTAGTAGGAGAGCGGAGTAAAGTCCGCGTTCAACACCAATGCAGGACAATCGCTCAAATGGCGGGAGGGATCCTCCCCGGCGCTGCGGAACCGGGCCGCGCGCTCTATCAGCTCCGCCTTGAGCATGGCTCCTGATAACAAGCATGAATGACGGTTTGGCGACAAATCATGGGTGTAATCAACACCGTCTTTTCGCCAAGGTCAAGCCTTGCCAGAGGGCAATATCCACATACATGTTGCGCGCGATGATCCGAACCCGTTTTGCCCCCAGCCCCAATGGCCTGCTGCATCTTGGCCATGCCTATGCCGCCATCGTCGCGCATGATCTGGCCCACGGCGCCAAGGCCCATGGCGGCGGCGAATTCCTGCTGCGGATAGAGGATATTGATGCCGCGCGTTCACGCCCCGAACTGGCGCAGGAAATGCTGACGGACCTGCAATGGCTGGGGCTGGATTGGGATGGTCCGGTGGTGTGGCAATCTTCGCGCCTGTCTTCCTATAGCGCGGCGGCGGATCATTTGCGGGGGCTGGGCCTGCTCTATCCCTGTCGATGCACGCGGGCGGAAATTGCGGCTGCGGCCACGCAATATGGGCCGGACGGGCTGATTTATCCGGGCACATGCCGGGGGCGTGATGTCGATCCCGAAGGCGCGGCTTGGCGATTGGACATGGCCCGGGCGGCAGCGATGGTGGGGCCGTTGGTGTGGGAGGATGAACTGGCCGGGCCTCAGGCGGCAACGCCCGAAGTCTTTGGCGACATCGTGCTGCTGCGGAAAGAAGCGCCAGCATCCTATCATCTGGCCGCGACGATGGATGATGCGGCCGATGGCATCACATTGGTCACGCGCGGGGCCGATCTGTTCGCGGCCAGCCATGTGCATCGCCTGCTTCAGGCGCTGCTCGATCTGCCCGTGCCGCGATGGCATCACCATGGGCTGATAGTCGAGGACGACGGGCGCAAATTGGCCAAACGGCGGGGCAGCCCTTCGCTGTCCGACATGCGCCGGGATGGGGTGGACGGGCGCAAACTGGTCGATGATCTGCGGCGCCACCATCTGCCCGCTGGCCTTTCGCTGGCAACAGGCATAGGCTGCGCTCCATAACAAGGTGGGAGACGGGCGATGCTGAAATATGTTCTCATTCCGGTGATTGTGGTGGCCATGGGTTTTGTGCTGGTCAGCCTGGTCAAGGGCATCGTCGCCTTTTTGAACACCACGCGCAGCGATCTGGAAAGCGGGTCGGGCATTGGCCCCAGCCCGATGCAGTTAAAGCAGAACGAAATGATGTTCGCCCGCATCAAATATCAGGCTCTGGCGGTGATCGTGGTTGCGGTGCTATTGGCCACGGCCAGGTAACCGCAAACAGGACAAGACTTTGGTCAAGCTGAACAAGATTTACACCCGCACGGGCGACAAGGGCACGACCGGGCTGGTGGATGGATCGCGCGTCGACAAACATGCCGCCAGAATGGAAGCCATCGGCAGCGTGGACGAGGCAAACAGCGCGCTGGGGCTTGCCGTGGTGGCGGTCGATGGGGCGCATCGCGACGCTTTGCTGCGGATTCAGAATGACCTGTTCGATCTGGGCGCGGATCTGGCCACACCGGGGGAAGATTTCGCGCCGGGACCGATGGTGCTGCGCATTGTCGGGGCACAGGTCGACTGGCTGGAAGGCGCGATCGATGCAGTGAATGAGACGCTCGATCCCCTGACCAGCTTCATCCTGCCCGGCGGATCGGAAGGCGCGGCGCGCACCCATATTGCGCGGGCCGCCGTGCGCCGTGCCGAGCGCGCCTGTACCGCGCTGGCCGCCGCCGAGCCGGTTAATCCAGCCGCTCTGGCCTATATCAACCGGTTGTCGGATTATCTGTTTGTTCTGGCGCGCGCTCTGAATAACAATGGCGCCGATGATATTTTGTGGGTGCCGGGCGCCAGCCGCAGCGCCTGAACGCAAAGGGGTTGATGCGATGACGATTGTGGGTGTGATCGGCGCGGGCCAGATGGGCTCGGGCATTGCGCAGACGGCTGCCGCTTTTGGCCATGGCGTCTTGCTGGCCGATGTGTCGGTGGAATTGGCGCAAAAGGCCAAGGCGAAGATCGGCAAGGGGCTGGAACGCCTTGTCGCCAAGGAAAAGATCACCGCGCAGGATGCCGCAGACACGCTTTCGCGCATCACGCCAGTGGGCGATTATGCGCCGATGGGCGAGGCCGGTTTCATCATCGAGGCCGCCACCGAGCGCGAAGACATCAAGGCCAAAATCTTTGAAGCGGCTGGTAAGGTGCTGGGCGCGGACGCGATTCTGGCCAGCAACACCTCCTCGATCCCGATCACCCGTATGGCGGCCCAATCGCCCGATCCGGCCCGCTTCATCGGGCTGCATTTCTTCAATCCCGTGCCAGTGATGAAGCTGATCGAAATCATCCCCGGCCTTGCCACCAGCCCCGAAACCATTGCCACCACCCGCGAATTCGCCACCGGATTGGGCAAAACGGTCGTGCTGTCGCAGGATGAACCCGGCTTTATCGTCAACCGCATCCTGATGCCGTTGATCAACGAAGCGGTGTTCACGCTGGGCGCGGGCACGGCCAATGTGGTTGATATCGACACCGGGGCGAAATTGGGGCTGAACCATCCGATGGGGCCGCTCGAACTGGCCGATTTCATCGGGCTGGACACGTGCCTCGAAATCATCCGCATTTTGTTGAACAGCACGGGCGACAGCAAATATCGTCCCGCCCCGCTGCTGGTCAAATATGTCGAGGCCGGTTGGCTGGGTCGCAAGACCGGGCGCGGTTTCTATGATTACAGCGGCGAAACGCCGGTGCCCACGCGATAAAGCGATAAGGCGCCGCGACGGGTTGCGGAACCTGTCGCGGCGCCCAAGCCTTTCTTTTTGCACGAACGCCTTATGCGTCCCAAAAAGGAGAGCCTTATGGCCAGCGCGCCGGAGCAACCCACGCCTGAAGTCCCGCCCGTGATCGAACCGCAGGTTCCCCCGCCGCCTTCACCTGAACCGGGCCTGCCCGATCTGACCGACGTTCCGCCGCCCGACACCGACGCGTCGGGTCAGAGCGCTGTGGAACGATAGCTGCCCAACAGCCCTTCATGCCGGGTTTTACCGAAAAGATCGTCAGCGCAAGTGGGAAGCACCCCGCCATCGCCACGCCTATTTCGCCCAGGGAGACGCCTGACTGGCACCCTCTGTCGCTGTGGCAGCAGACGTGGGCATAACGACGGCGGCCTGATCGGGGTCTGGCTCATGCCTGGCTTCGACAGCCGTGAAATAGGCCGTCACCATGACCCCGCCAGCCCAGAACAGGGCTTTCCAGCGGCTGGCAAAAACAGTGGTCAGGCGGGGGCCGAAAGGAAGCATGCGGGAGGTTTACACAGGTTACGGTTAAACCTCCCGCCGCAAAACTGGTTAACCGATCTCGCGCTTTAATTCATAAAGCCAGCCCAAAGCATCGCGCGGCGAAAGCGCATCAATATCCAGCGCGGCCAGCTTTTCGCGCAAGGGATCGCCCTTGGGCTCTTCCTCCACCACATTGGCGAACAGCGGCAGATCGCCAAGGCCAGCAGCGATCCCGCCGGTTTCCGCCCGACCCTTTTCCAGTTTCGCCAGCACCGATTTGGCGCGAGACACCACCGGCCCCGGAACGCCCGCCAAACGCGCGACGGCCAAACCGAAAGAACTTTCCGCAGGGCCAGTCGTCACCTCGTGCAGCAGGACCAGATCACCCTTCCATTCTCGCGCGCGGACATGGTGGAGCGTCAAGGCCTCACACGAATCGGCCAGCCGCGCCAGTTCATGGTAATGCGTGGCAAACAGGCAGCGGCAACGGTTGACCCCATGCACCGCCTCGGCCACCGCCCATGCCAGCGCAAGGCCGTCATAGGTGCTGGTGCCGCGCCCCACCTCGTCCAGGATGACAAAGCTGCGCGCCGTGGCCTGTTGCAGGATGGCGGCGGTTTCGACCATTTCGACCATGAAAGTCGAGCGCCCCCGCGCCAGATTGTCCGAAGCGCCCACCCGGCTGAACAGGCGGTCGACCAAGCCGATCGTGGCGGCGCGTGCCGGCACAAACCCGCCCGCCTGCGCCAACAGGACGATCAGCGCATTCTGACGAAGAAAAGTCGATTTACCGCCCATGTTCGGCCCGCCCAGCAGCCACAATCGGTCGAACTGGCTGAGCGTGCAATCATTGGCGACGAAGCGCTCACCCTGCGCGCCCAAAGCGTTTTCGACGACAGGATGGCGGCCTTCGACAATGGCCAATTCGCATTTTTCGCTGATTACCGGGCGGCACCAATTGCCCTCGGCGGCGCGTTCGGCCTGCCCTGCGGCCACGTCGATGCGGGCAAGGGCGGCGGCGGTTTGGGCGATTTCATTGCGCGCGGCAATCGCGGCGGCGGTCAATTCCTCAAAATGCGCTTCCTCGGCCGCCAAGGCATGGCCGCCCGCCTCGGCAATCCGGCTCGCTTCCTCATGCAGGGCCAGAGCGTTGAAACGCATCGCCCCCGCCATGGTCTGGCGATGGGTAAAACCGCTGTCGGGCGCCATCAACTGGTCGCCGTAACGCACAGGCACTTCGATGAAATAGCCCAGAACGCCATTATATTTGATTTTCAGCGCCGTAATGCCGGTCTGTTCGCGATATTTGGCTTCCAGCTTGGAAATGGCGTCGCGGGCGTCCTTTGACGTGCTGCGCAATTCATCAAGGTCCGCGTCATAGCCCTCGGCGATGAAGCCCCCTTGCGACCGCTCGGTCGGCGGCGCGGGCACCAATGCGCGCATGAACAGATCAATCAGCCGATCATGCCCAACCAGCGCAGGCAGCAAGGCATCCAGCATCGTCGGACGATCCGCCACACGCGCCAGACGCCCCGCCAGCCGCGCCGCGCCCGCCAGACCATCGCGCAATTGCCCCAGATCACGCGGAGAGCCGCGCCCCGCCACCACCCGGCCCAAAGCGCGCCCGGCGTCGGGCAGGCTGCGCAATTGCCCGCGCAGATCCTCACGCAGCAGCGCGTCATCATAAAGCCACTGGACCAGTTCGAGGCGCTCCTCAATGACGGCGCGATCAAGCAAGGGCGCCGAGAGATCCTCGGCCAGTTGCCGCGCCCCCGCGCCCGTGACACAGCGGTCCACCGCCTCGATCAGGCTGCCTGAACGGCCCCCGGTGGAGGAACGCAGGATTTCCAGACTGGCCCGCGTTGCCTCGTCCATCGCCATATGCGCCTCGCCGTGGCGGGCGACCGGGGGCAGCAGCAGCGGTAATTTGCCCCGCCCTACATGGTCGAGATAGGCCAGCAAGCCGCAGGCCGCCGCCAGCATGGGCCGCGTGAATGTGCCGAACCCGTCCAGCGTTGCCACGCCGTGAATGCCGCAAAGACGCTCGGCCCCGCCCTCGCTGGAAAATTCATGGGGTTCACGCGGGATCGAATTGAACGGCGCCTCCCCCCAATTGTCCGGGGCGATGATTTCACTGGCCCCCAGACGGGCCAGAGCCGCACCCATGTTTTCGGGATCGCATTCTTCCAATTCCATCCGCCCGGTCGAAATATCGACCGCCGCCACGCCCACCTTTTCACGCAGCAGACACGCCGCCGCCAGCACATTGGCGCGGCGCGGTTCCAGCAAGGCTTCCTCGGTCAACGTCCCCGCCGTCACGAATCGCACGATGTCGCGCATGACCAGCGCCTTGTATCCGCCGCGCTTTTTGGCCTGTTCGGGGGTTTCGACCTGTTCGGCGATGGCGACGCGGCACCCGGCCTTGATCAGCCGCGCCAGATAGGATTCGGCGGCATGGACCGGCACACCGCACATCGGAATCGGCGCCCCGCCATGTTCGCCCCGGCTTGTCAGCGCAATGTCGAGAATCTGCGCCGCCAATTTCGCATCCTCGAAAAACAGCTCGAAGAAATCGCCCATGCGATAAAACAGCAGGCATCCGTCGGCCTTATCCTTTAGGCCAAGATATTGCGCCATCATCGGCGTCACGGTCTGGGGGGTGTTCTTCTCACTCATGATGATGGGTTAGCCGTAGAATCGTTGCATTGGAATGCATTCAACCCACGCTTTCCCCTATCGCTGTGCGATCACATTGGTTAGGGCAGCCTTGCAAGAAGGAGAAAGTGTCGGTGTCCGAGGAAAGCCCCGAGCAAGCCAACGTCAGGTTTACCGAGCGCGAAGCGCTGTTCTACCACAACACAATCCGCCCCGGCAAAATCGAGATCATCGCATCCAAGCCGATGGCAACCCAGCGAGACCTCAGCCTCGCCTATTCGCCCGGCGTTGCGGTTCCCGTCGAAGCCATCGCCAAGGATCCTGCCGCCGCCTATGATTACACCGCCAAGGGCAACCTGGTTGCGGTGATTTCGAACGGCACGGCCATTCTGGGTCTGGGCAATCTGGGCGCTCTGGCGTCAAAGCCGGTGATGGAGGGCAAGGCGGTCCTCTTCAAGCGCTTTGCCGACGTCGATTCGATCGACATCGAATTGAATTCCGAAGACCCCGAAGCGCTGATCGAAGCCATCGCACTGATGGAACCCAGCTTTGGCGGGATCAACCTTGAAGACATCAAGGCCCCCGAATGTTTCGTGATCGAACAGGCCCTGCGTGAACGGATGAAGATCCCGGTCATGCATGACGACCAGCACGGGACCGCGATCATTTCGGCGGCCGGCCTGATCAACGCCTGCATGCTCACCAACCGCAAGCTGGAAGACATCAAGGTCGTGGTCAATGGCGCGGGCGCGGCGGCGCTGGCCTGTACATCGCTGATCAAATCGATGGGCGTGCGTCACGAAAACGTGATCGTGTGCGACCGCGACGGCCCGATCTATCGCGGCCGCGAAAAGCCGGTAAACCAGTGGCAGAGCGCCCATGCGATCGACACCGATGCGCGCACGCTCGAACAGGCGCTGAAGGGCGCGGACGTGTTTCTTGGCCTGTCGGCGGCGGGCGCTTTGCCGGCTGAATATGTCAAGGAAATGGCACCCGAACCGATCATCTTTGCGATGGCCAACCCGGTGCCCGAAATCACCCCGCCCGAGGCCAAGGCCGCCCGCCCCGACTGCATCATCGCCACCGGCCGTTCGGATTTCCCGAATCAGGTGAACAATGTGCTGGGCTTCCCCTTCATCTTCCGCGGGGCGCTGGACGTGCGCGCCACCGCCATCAACGAAGAGATGAAGATTGCCGCCGCCAATGCCATCGCCGAACTGGCGCGCGAACAGGTGCCCGAAGAAGTCGCGCTGGCCTATGGCAAGAACCATAGCTTTGGCCGCGATTACATCATCCCGGCTCCCTTCGACCCGCGCCTGATGGAAGTGGTGTCGATGGCCGTTGCCAAGGCCGCCATGGACAGCGGCGTGGCCCAGCAGCCGATCGAGGATTTCAACGCCTATCGCAATCAGCTCAAGGGCCGTTTGAACCCGACGACTTCGGTGCTGACCAATGTCTATGAACAGGTCAAGGCCAACCCGAAGCGCGTGATCTTTGCCGAGGCCGAGAATGAAGTGGTGCTGCGCGCCGCGATCCAGTTCAAGGATTTCGGTTATGGCACGCCGGTTCTGGTCGGCCGCACGCAGGCCGTGCGCGAAAAGCTGATTGAACTGGGCGTGGGCAAGCCGGAATCTTTCGAGATCCACAATGCCGCCGACAGCGAACATGTCGAAGCCATGGGCAAGATGCTGTATGAACGTTTGCAGCGTCGCGGCTATCTGGAACGCGACATCAAGCGCATGGTCAATCAGGACCGCAACGGTTTTGCCGCCGCGCTGCTCAAGCTGGGCGTGGGCGATGCGCTGGTGACGGGCGCCACCCGTCCCTTTGGCCAGACGATGCGCGAAGTGCGCCATGTGCTGGATCCGCGTCCGGGCCATCTGCCCTTTGGCATCCACGTCATGGTGGGCAAGAATGCCACGACATTTCTGGCCGACACGACCTGTAACGAACGCCCGACGTCGGAAGAGCTGGCGGTCATCGCCAAGGAAACGGCGGCTGTGGCGCGTCGTCTGGGGCATGAACCGCGCGTGGCGTTCCTGTCCTTCTCGACCTTTGGCAACCCGATGGGCAAATGGGTCGAACCCATTCGCGGGGCGATCTCGATCCTTGATTCAGAGCCGCAGAACTTTGAATATGAAGGTGAAATGACGCCTGACGCGGCGCTCAACCCGGCGGTGATGAAGCATTATCCGTTCAGCCGCCTGACGGCTCCGGCCAATGTGCTGATCTTCCCCGGCCTGCAATCGGCCAATATCGCGGCCAAGCTGCTGCGCGAACTGGGCGGCAACACGGCCATCGGTCCGATCCAGATCGGCATGGAAAAGCCGGTGCAGATCGTGCCCATGACCGCGATTGCCCCTGATGTGCTGACGCTGGCCGTGCTGGCCGCGGCCGGCATCTCGGGCTGATGAAAAAAGGCCGGTAAGCTTGTGGGCTTACCGGCCTTTTCTTTGATTATTCCGCCGCCTCACGCCTTGCGGCGATAGCGGAAATACCAGACCTCGTGGCCGTAAACCGTGCGCGCTTTGTGTTCATAGCGCGTTTGCGGCCAGCCGCCGGGACGAACCTGAAAGTCCTTGGCTTCTTTCGCCAGCCACTCGAACTTGTCGGTGTGGCGCTGCATCACCATCAAGGCATGGCGGACATAGATCGCGTGATCGGTGCCGAATCGGAATTCGCCGCCGGGCTTCAGCTTGCGGGCGAACATTTCCACCGGGCCATCATTCATCATGCGACGCTTGGCATGGCGCGCCTTGGGCCATGGGTCGGGATGCAGCAGATAGAGCATCGTGAGCGAACCATCGGGAATGCGCGAGAGCACCTCCAACGCGTCGCCGTGATGGATGCGGACGTTCGGGATCGGGGCATGCGCTCCATTGTCGCCCGACAGATGGGTCAGGGCCTGGGCCACGCCGTTGATAAAGGGTTCGGCGCCGATAAAGCCATGATCGGGCAGCATGTCGGCGCGAAAGGCCATATGCTCACCCCCGCCAAAGCCGATTTCGAAATGCAGCGGGCGGTCCTCGCCGAACAGGCGCTGGGCCGTCACTTCGCCTTCAAGCGGCACGGCGATCTGGGGCAGCAGCGTGTCGACCAGACCTTGCTGTCCGGCGCGCAGGGGCTTGCCCTTTGAACGACCATAGAGCCGGTTGAGCGTGGTGGGATCGCCTTCTTTATGCGCGGTCATATCTGTGCCTTCAAGTTTTCGCCGGGCGCGATGGCAGGCCGTTAAGGCAGGGTCAAGGGCCAGCGGGCCATGAACCCGCGCGATGTTTGCGCTTGGATGCCTGGCCCTGATCGTTCTGCCGCTGATCGGCTTTATCGGCGGGTTGTTTTTTGGCGGCGAAGGAGCGGGTCTTTGGGGCGCGGCCATCGGCCTGATGGCCGCCATAGCGATGAGCGGGACCGCTGCCCTCGCCCTGGTCAAGGCCAGCCGAAAACGATAATCCCAATGAAAAGCCCGCCATCCTTGCGGAGGCGGGCCTTCAGGTCGGGCTTCGGGAAATAGGTCCGTATCAGGCGGCGACCGCATCCTCATTCGGATCGCGGAGCACATAGCCGCGGCCCCACACCGTTTCGATGTAATTTTCACCGCCACACGCATGCGCCAGCTTCTTGCGCAGCTTGCAGATGAACACGTCGATGATCTTGAGTTCAGGCTCGTCCATACCGCCATACAGGTGGTTGAGGAACATTTCCTTGGTCAGCGTGGTGCCCTTGCGCAGCGAAAGCAGCTCGAGCATCGCATATTCCTTGCCGGTCAGATGGACGCGCGCGGCATCCACTTCGACCGTCTTGGCGTCAAGGTTGACCGAAAGCTTGCCGGTGCGGATGACCGACTGCGAATGGCCCTTGGAACGGCGGACCACAGCGTGAATGCGGGCGATCAGCTCTTCGCGATGGAAAGGCTTGGTCACGTAATCGTCGGCGCCAAAGCCGAAAGAGCGCACCTTGCTGTCCATTTCGGAAATGCCCGAAAGGATCAGCACCGGGGTCTGCACCTTGGCCACGCGCAGCTTTTTCAGCACGTCATAGCCGTGCATGTCCGGCAGGTTGAGGTCCAGAAGGATGATGTCGTAATCATAGAGCTTGCCGAGATCGAGGCCTTCTTCCCCGAGATCGGTCGAATAGACGTTGAAGCCCTCTGTGGTGAGCATCAACTCAATCGCTCTTGCCGTAGTCGGCTCGTCTTCGATCAACAACACGCGCATATGGGTGAACCCCCTTGCCCCGAAACCCGAAGAAGCATCTCAATCGGATGCATCCGCTATTAACCATAGGAGAAATGAACGCGAAAGGTTAATTTTATGTAAACCCACAGGCAAACCGCCATTTTTTTGGGCAAACTCGTAAATGCCCCTAACGCGGTCCCTGCGAGAATGGGTAAAGAGGGTGTATGCCATAAGGATTGGGTGTCAATCCGCGTATTCCATTAGCCGACAGAGACCAGCGGACGGGCTGACCTATCGGAATAAAAACATTATTATCAATCATTTCTCGCTCCGCCTCGGCGTAAAGCGCGGGCACGAGCGGGGCCTCGACATTCATGGTCTGGGCCACCAGTTGATCGGCGTCGGGGGTGCAAATTTTATGCACGCCGCAATGCAACTGGTTAAAAAACCAATTAGGCGCCGGATAACGGGCAACCTCGTCCAATATGCGCAAATCGGCCGAATCGCCCAAAGAAACCCGGCGTAGGCGTAACCCGATTGCGGCCATATCCTGTGCCAGTCGGGTGAAAATGATGTCGCTGCCAGCGCCTTTGGGCATGGCCAGCGTCAAATCGAGTCCATCGCTGATCAATTCACCCGGCTTGGCCGCGGCTTTGCGCAGCTTGACCCATGCCGCGACCCGATCACGCGCGACATTGCGGCGCTGTTCCATATCCATGTCGGCCCAGCGTTCGGGGACCTGCACCTCGCCAATGCCCGCCGAGATCAGCCGAGTCGTGGTCACCCATCCCGGCACCCCCAGCGCCCCGGCCAGCCCCGCCCGATCAATCGCCATGGCCAGCGCCGAGCGATTCGTCTGAAGCGCAAGAAAGCCGCTGTCACTTTCGACCAGCAGGCCGAACAGGCCGGGTGCAATATCGAACTTGGCCCCGCGTTGGCCCAAAAGGCCGCGCTGAACCGGCGCAAGGTCGGTCAACCGCCCGCCCAGCACCACATCAACCTTGCCCGCCAACAGGTCGGGCACGGCCTGTTGCGCCCCCATGCGCCGAACGGCCAACGGGCGCACGCTCGATGCCCAGCCCTCCGGCATGGGCAGGCCCTGCGCATCGGGCGAAATCGGCGTCAGCCAGTCCAGCCCATCGACATGTTTGAGATTCATCGGCCCTGCGCCCTGCCCGCGATGCTGCAGGCCCAGTTCGGGCTGGGCCAGCAATTGCAGGAAATTGGGCATGGGATTGGCCAGCCGGATCTCGATCACCCGCCCGGCCATCGCGCGTATATCCTCGATGACCGTCAGATCCTGCCCCAGCGCCGTCCCCTTTTGCGCGGCAATCGCCCGGCGCAGCGCCAACCTTGCGGTTTCCCCGCTCAACCTTGTGCCATCTTTCCACGTGCTGTCGCGCAGGCGGAAGATATAGCCACGCCCCTCGTCCGCCACGATCCAGCGTTCGGCCAGACCGGGCACAACCTTGCCCTCCTCATCCAGGCTGACCAGCCCTTCGCTGGTGGCGGCGCGCAGCCAGATGTCAAAGGAAGCCGGACTGTCACCCGATTCGCCCAGCACCACAACCCGCAGCGGTTGCTGCTCGCTTGAGCCATGGCAGGCCCCGACCAGCAGGGCGGCCATCAGTATGGAGATGCGATTTTTGCGCAGCATGATTGCGACAAGCCTAGAGCAATTTGCCGCGCAGGGAAACGCCCGCCAGATGTTGTTTTAGCAAGCGTTTGGAAAGTTTCAGATCTTGCGCAACTGGCCCGGCTCGACCTGTGTCACCGCGGCCAGAGGGCGCATCGGGACGAAATCGGTGTTAGCGGGCGATTGCGCGGCGCGAACGCTCTTGGCGTCAATATCCTCGTGAAAGGCGACGCCAAAACGGCTTTCCTGAACCCAGGCCACCACGCCCGAAACCCAGCCGACATTGCGCAATTCGACCTCGACCGGGGTTCCGGCCACCACGCGCATGTCGCCTTCGGCCATCAGACCGCCGCTCGACAGATTGCGGATTTTGACGCGGCGCACCGGATCGCGGCCGTCCACGCGCAAACCTGCCAGCATGAACAGGCTGTCGCGGTTGATCTGGCGTTGCTCGTTACCGGCCATCGTTGGCTCACTTCCCATTACTGAGGCGCCTGCTTAGGTAAACAGGCCTATGAAACCAGCCACCCTATGACAAGGGAAGGGCTGGAAATTCACAGCAAAGTGTTAACGCGCAATGGCAAAGAAAGCGTAAACGACGCCCGGTAACTTACGTAATCGGGATCAATCGTCGCGCGAAACGCGTTCACGACGTTCGTGGGCTTCCTGCGCCTCAACCGTCATGGTCGCGATCGGGCGGGCAATCAAACGGCCAAGGCCGATCGGCTCTCCGGTCACTTCGCAATAGCCATATTCGCCTTCCTCGATCCGGCGCAGCGCCGAGTCGATCTTGGAGATCAATTTGCGCTGACGATCGCGGGTGCGCAGTTCGATGCCCCAATCCGTTTCCGACGACGCACGATCGTTGAGATCAGGCTCGCGCAGCGGGCCTTCCTGCAACTGGCTGAGCGTATCGGCCGCCGCGCTCAGGATCAGCTTTTTCCACTGCTGCAACAGACGGCGGAAGTAGTCCTGCTGTTCGGCATTCATGTATTCTTCGGCATCGGACGGGACATAATCACCGGCCAGCGATCGCCTCGCCTTGACGAGGACATCGATTTCGTCCGCCAGACCACTTGCCATTATAACCCTCCGAATTCCATCCGCGGGACTGGTAATCGTCCCATTCTATGGCTTGGCCTATAGTTTGGCCCATAAGGCTCCACAAGCGACAAAGCCAAAATCGAACAGGTTAAACCACCGCTAAATTACGAATAGGGCGGGGCTAAAACGTTTGACGGTGACACCGTCATGACACGCGGCAAAATTCTGCCGATGGTTTACGACTTGTTAGTCATCTTCCGACAGCTTCATTCTCATGAACAGGACATGGGGAACTTCGACATGGGATACAACCGGCCACAATCACAAGACCTCCTCTTAGGCGCATCGACGCCGGCGACAGAGAGCGCGATTTCGGGCCTCATCGCCAATTGCCTGCTGGCCGCCAGCCAGGGTTGCATCGATGCCTATTTCGATCTGGGCGTCGCGTTTTCCACCGGCAGCCATGGCGCTGTCTGCGATCTGATCGAGGCGCATAAATGGTTCAATCTGGCCGCAGTTGGTGGCCATGAAGAAGCCCAGCATTGCCGCGCCGAAGTCTCCGATGAAATGACCGTCCGCGACATTGCCGAGGCCCAGCGCCGCGCCCGCGCATGGATTTTGGCCACCAAAGCGCCCATGGACCGCCACGCGGCCTGAAACGCCCTGATCCAAACGGGGTCTTATCCGCCCCGCTTGAACGGGGTGCGCGCTTCCAGAAAATTCTGATCGGCGGCAATGCCTTCGCGCTCTCGGCGCAGGAAATCGGCCACCGCGTTGCGAAAGCCCGCGTGGGCAATGTAATGCGCCGATGTTGTGCGTACCGGGGCATATCCACGCGCCAGCTTATGCCCACCTTGCGCCCCGGCCTCGACTCGGTTCAGGCCCATGGCGATGGCGGCATCGATTGCCTGATAATAGCACAGCTCGAAATGCAGGAAGGGCTTGTCCACGGTCGCCCCCCAATAGCGGCCATAAAGGCAATCGCCCCCGATGAAATTGAGCGCCCCGGCCACAGGACGATCATCGATAAAGGCCATGACCAGCAGGATCCGGTCCGCCATCCTTTCGCCCAACAGATCAAATGCCGCCCGCGTCAGATAGGGATTGCCCCATTTGCGGCTGCCCGTGTCCTGATAGAATCGCCAAAACGCGTCCCAATGTTCGGGACGAATCGAGTCGCTTGTCAGTTGGCGAATCACCACGCCATCCTGCGCCGCGCGCCGCTCCTTGCGCAAATTCTTACGTTTGTCCGAGGACAGCGCGCCCAGAAAATCGTCAAACCCGCTATATCCGGCATTGGCCCAGTGGAACTGGATATCATGCCGGATCAACCAGCCCGCTTTTTCAAAGGCGGCCACCTGCTCCGACTCGATGAAAGTGGCATGGGCGCTGGACAGGCCCGCATCGCGGCACATGGTTTCGGCGGTGCGAATCAGCGCCGGCATCAGATCTTCGTGGCGGGTCAGCAGACGCGGGCCGGTCGCCGGGGTAAAGGGCACCGCAATTTGCAATTTGGGATAATAATCGCCCCCCGCCCTCTCCCACGCATCGGCCCAGCTATGGTCAAAGACATACTCGCCCTGGCTATGCGTCTTGACATAGGCGGGCAAGGCGGCGGCCAGCCGACCGGCGGGATCGTGGATCGTGATGGGCGCGGGTTGCCACCCGGTGCCATCGCCCACGCTATGCGAATCCTCCAACGCCGATAGAAAAGCGTGCGAGACAAAGGGGTTGGCCCCATCGGTCAACGCATCCCAATCCGCCGCGGACAGCTGGGCGACGCCGGGCTGCACATGGGCGGTATATTGGGCTTCGCTCACGCCAGACCATCTCCTTCGGCAATCAGGGCATCGGCATGGGCGATCGCCACATCCCGCTGAACCGCGCGGCGCACGGTCCATGTGGCGATGGGCCAGTTTTCGCGCCATTGCGCAACTGTCTGATTGGGCAAGGCGCGAATGTCTACGGCCAAAAACTCTGTTTCTGCGGCCAGAAGAGTGCGCCGCGTCAACCACTTGGCGCGCCAGCCGGTCATGTCGCGCGCGTCCAGCACCATGCCGCGCGGCACATCGGGCGCATGGGCGGCAAACCATCGCGGCGCGCGCGAATCGAAACTCATGATCGCCACCGGCCCGGCATAATCGGCCAGCGCATGCGCCACACCTTCGCAAAGCGGCGCGGGATCCTCACGCTTGTCCAGCTTGATCTCGATCAGCAGCGGCACCTGCCCCCGCACCAGATCGAGCAATTGCGCAAGCGTTGGAATGACATCGCGCGTGCCCGCAATCGGCAGGCGCGAGAGGACATCCATGCCATGAGCCTTCACCGGCCCTGTGGCATGGGTCAATCGGTCCAGCGTATCGTCGTGAAAGACCACCACCGTACCATCGCCCGCCAGCCGGACATCGCATTCGATGCCATATCCGGCCGCAATCGCACAGGCGAAGGCGGAAAGCGTATTTTCCACCCAATGTGCATCAGAGCGGGCCATGTCGTGCAGCCCACGATGGGCAATCACGGCGCCGCGCAACCACGCGAGCCTGTCTTCGGCCCGCTCTGAATCACGCATGCCTCAGGCCTTTACCGCCACGATAGCATCAACCTCCACCGCCGCGCCCAGCGGCAGGACCGGCACGCCGACCGCGCTGCGGGCATGCTTGCCGGCGTCGCCAAAGACCGCAACCATCAGCTCGCTGACGCCATTGGCGACCTTGGGCTGGTCGGTGAAATCGCCGGTCGAATTGATGAAAGCGCCCAGTTTTACAATGCGCTCAACCCGGTCAAGGCTGCCCAGAGCGGCCTTCAATTGGGCCAGCAGCATCAGGCCGCAAGCCTTCGCCGCTTCATAGCCTTCTTCGGTGCTGACGTTTTCGCCAAGGCGGCCCTTGACCAGCGCGCCATCGATAAAGGGCAACTGGCCCGACACATGGGCAAGGCCGCCCGCTTCGACCACCGGCACATAGGCGGCAACGGGAGCCGCCGCCGCGGGCAGGGTCAGGCCCAGTTCGGCCAAACGGGCTTCAACAGAATCAGTCATTGGTATCTCCATGCAGTCGGGCCTTCAGCCAGGGCAATGCACTGGCCCAATCATCGATACGGGCATGGGCATGGCCCTGGACAAAGGCGCATTGAATATGGGGGGCCAGCAAAGGTTCGCCACAAAGATGCAGGCGAGAAACATCGGGAGTCACTTCAAAGGCGGAACCGTGATGCTGGGCAATGTCGTCGATGAAAACCGCGCGGTTGGGGCGATATTCATTCAGGATGGCGCGAATCGCCGGTCCTTTGGGGCCTTGATTGGTGAATACGCGGATGTTCAAACCGTGATCGGCCAATTGCCGCGTGCGGGCCTCTTGTCGGTGGTCCTCCAGATTGGTCAGGATCACCACATCGGCATCGCGGGACAATTCGGTCATCCCCTCGATCGCGCCGGAAATTGGCGATTGGCGATGCATTTCGGTGTCGAAGAAGGCGCCCAGCAGACGCCACATCTCCGGCCCCGGCACCGCGCTGCCATCGGCATAATGCATCGAGCGCGAGAAATCATTGCCGTTCATGGTGAAAGTGACATCCTGCGTCTGGGCCAGCCAGTCGCGGAACGGGGCGATCATGTGCAACAGCACTTCATCGCAATCGGAAATGACCAGCGGGCGCGCCATTATGCCCCCCAATCCGCATCGCCCATCGGCGCGGCCAGCGCGGCATGGGCCTTTTCCAGCGCCTTGGGCGCGACGCCCAGCGCTTCGGCGCAGGCGATCAAATCCGGTTCGTGGCTCAAGACAAACTCCAATATCGCGGCCAGCACGTCGCGCTCGCCAATTCTTTCGCGCAATTCCTCCGGGCTGACCCCGGTCAGCGCCAGCAGCCGGTCGGCATGATCGTCATCCGACAGGATCCACCCCAAAGCGGCCAGAGCCAGACCTTCGGGTTCGCCATCATCCTTTTTCGCCATGCGCAGAATTGTCAGCCTCTTCGATAGGTCCTAGAGCCAGTGGCCGGAACGCAAACGACCACCCCATTACGATCACAGGCAGGCGCATGGCAAAGCGAATTATGGTTGTCGAGGACAATGACCTCAATCGCAAGCTGTTCTGCGATGTTTTGAAGAGCCAGGGCTTTACCGTCGAGCCGGTGGGCGACGGGTTGGAGGCGCTGGACAAGGCGCGCAACTTTGTCCCCAATCTGATGATCATGGACATTCAATTGCCCAATATCTCCGGGCTGGAATTGATCGAGGGGGCCAAGGCCGATCCGGTGCTGCGCTCGATCCCGGTTCTGGCCGTGACCGCCTATGCCGGAAAGGGCGACGAGGAACGCATCCGCGAGGCGGGCGCCGATGGCTATCTGGCCAAGCCTGTGTCGATCGGCCCCTTTATGGCGGCGGTGAAACGGTTGCTGGATAACGCGCCCGCTTGACATTTGCCCCACACCGCCCCTTTTGCGCCGCAATTGTCGGCCAGAGGGCCTTCACCGCATTTGCATAAGGAATTCTGCATGGACCGCGCCGCCACCAGCGAAAAGATCGCCGCGCTGATCGAGCCTTTCAACAAGAAGGGCATCGCCATTTCCGACGAAACCAGTTTTGCCGGTGATCTGGAATTCGACAGCCTGACGGTGATGGATTTCGTGGCCGCCATCGAGGACGAATTCGACATCATCATCAGCATGAACCAGCAGGCCGAAATCGAAACCTATGGCCAGCTTGTCGATGCGGTCGTGAAGTTGCAGGGTTGATCGCCATGACGGACCTTTTTTCCAAATTCGATCCCCTGATCAAGATGCGGACGGATCTTCTGTCCACGGGCGTGACCGATCCGTTCGGGCTGGTGATGGAAAAGGTGATTTCGCCCACGGTTGCCATGTGCAACGGGCGCGAGACGATCCTGCTGGGCACCTATAACTATATGGGCATGACGTTTGACCCGGACGTGATTGCCGCGGGCAAGCAGGCGCTGGACGATTTCGGTTCGGGCACCACGGGCAGCCGCGTGCTGAACGGCACCTATGCCGGGCACAAGGCGGTCGAACAGGCGCTTTGCGATTTCTACGGCATGGATCATGCCATGGTGTTCTCGACCGGCTATCAGGCCAATCTGGGCATCATTTCCACGATCGCGGGCAAGGGTGATTACATCATCCTCGACATCGACAGCCATGCGTCCATCTGGGACGGGTGTAAGATGGGCGATGCCGAAGTCGTGCCTTTCAAGCACAATGACATCGAGGCGATGGAAAAGCGCCTGAAGCGCGTGCCCGAAGGCGCGGGCATTCTGGTCGTGCTCGAAGGCGTCTATTCGATGCTAGGCGATATTGCCCCGCTCAAGGAAATGATCGCCATCGCCAAGAAGTACGGCGCGATGGTGCTGGTGGACGAGGCGCACTCGATGGGCTTTATCGGCCCCAACGGGCGCGGCGTGGCCGAGGAGCAGGGCGTGCTGGATCAGGTCGATTTCGTGATCGGCACCTTCAGCAAGTCGGTCGGCACGGTCGGCGGCTTCTGCGTTTCGAACCATCCCAAGTTCGAGATCATGCGTCTGGTCTGCCGCCCCTATGTGTTCACCGCTTCGCTGCCGCCCTCGGTTGTGGCCACCGCCGCGACGTCGGTGCGCAAGCTGATGCATGCCGCCGACAAGCGCGCCCACCTGTGGGAAAATTCGCGCGTGCTGCATGGCGGCCTGCGCGAGCGTGGGTTCAAGCTGGGCACCGAAACGCCCCAGTCGGCGATCATCTCGGTCATCATGCCCGATCTGGAACGCGGCGCGGCCATGTGGGAGGCGCTGCTGCACGAAGGTCTTTACGTGAATCTGGCGCGCCCCCCGGCAACGCCCGCCGGCATGACGCTGCTGCGCTGCTCGCTGTGCGCGGCGCATACGGCAGAGCAGGTCCAGACGATTATCGGCATGTTTGAGCGGGCCGGTAAGAAGGCTGGGATTATTTAAGGGATTGTAGGCGCGAGGGACTCGTCCCTCGCGCTCCCGTTACTGTCTGCGTTGCGCCTTGGGTTCGGCGTTTTGTGTCGAACGCGGCGTTGAAATGATAAAGCCTGCGGCGCCGTTGGATGCGCCGCAGGCTTTAATTTTATGAACATGACGCAGCGTCGCAATCGATACACCACCCCATTATCGGGATTGCAAAGGGATAAATCCCTTTGCCCGCCGGAGGCATAAGCCCCTTACTTCACCTGCGTCAAAGTTTCCATCGTCACCCCGGTGCATTCATCAACCTTGCCACCCTTGTGCCCGCCCAGCATCGCGGCAGCGACAAATCCGGCCACCACCAGCACGACGAACCCGGCGACGGCCATGCCAAGGTACTTGTCGATCCACGCCTTGATCGGCGCGCCGAACAGGCGGAACAGCACGCCCACAATCATGAAACTGATCGAGCGCGAGATCACGCTGGCCAACAGGAACTTGGCGATGGGCATACCGATAAAGCCCGCCGTGATGGTGATCAGCTTGAACGGGATCGGCGTTGCGCCCTTGGCGATGATGGCGATAAAGCCCGCCTCGCCGCGCAATTTGCAGGCGGCATAGGGGAAGCTGGCCGTCAGATGCAGCGCATCGAGCAGCTTTTCCCCCACCATGGCAAAAGCGAAATGCCCGATGGCATAGCCCAGCACACCACCCGCCACAGAAGCCAATGTGGTTATAATGGCATAGCGAATGGCCCGTTCTGGCCGCGCCAGGCACATCAGCCCCAGCACCGGATGCGGCGGAATCGGGAAAAAGCTGGCCTCGACAAAGGCAAACAGCGCCAGCCAATATTCGGCAAATGGCCCGGCGGCCTTACCCATCGTCCAGTTATACAGGCGGCGCAGCATCGTAATTCCCCTAAAGTTCGACCACATGCTTAGCCAGCGCAGACCATATGGGCAAGCACGGATCATTTAACCCATATGGCACTTTATCATTGACATCGTCACGCTCAATAGGTACATATAGGGAACATCGCGAAAGACCGAGTCGCTCCGGCAGCGCCCACCTTCTAGCAATGGATCAAAGATATGGCGGACAGTCCCAAGTCCCGTCGTCAGGATGAGCTGACGGCGCCTCCGCGGCGTGGCCATGCCGATTGGAGTGCAATCTTTCTGGCCGAATTGGCCGCCACATCGAATGTCACGGCCTCGGCGGCCAAGGCGGGGGTGTCGACCCGCGTGGTTTACGACACCCGCCGCCATGACGCCGAATTTGCCCGCGCATGGCGCGCCTCGCTTTGCGAAGGATATGACGCGCTGGAAATGGCGCTGCTCTATCGCCTGCGCGTGGGCGAGTTGAAGCCCGCCACCGGCGCCAAACGCGCCACGCGCAGCTTTGACAATGCCACCGCGCTGCGCCTGCTGGCCGCGCACCGCGAAACGGTCGCCCGCGAACGCGCCATTCGTGAGGAAGAGGATGCCGACGCGATCCTCGCCTCGATCAACATGAAGCTGGAAAAAATGCGCGAGCGCTGGCTCGCCGCCAAAGAAGCCAATGAGGAGGCGCCCGATGCGCAATAGCAGGATGCTGGAGTGCCTTCTGGAACAACCCCTGGCACAAAGGCAGACTGCACTGGCGATCCTGACCCCGGCGGAACGGGCGGAATTGCGCCACCACTGGGAATTATGGGCGCGGCCCGAACAATTGCCGCCCGCCGATGACTGGCGCATCTGGCTGGTGATGGCGGGGCGCGGGTTTGGCAAGACGCGGCTGGGTTCTGAATGGATCCGCCGGGTGGCCGCCGACAATCCCGATGCGCGCATCGCTCTGGTCGGCGCGTCCCTTGGCGAAGCGCGGGCGGTGATGGTCGAGGGGGAAAGCGGCATTCTGGCCTGCTGTCCCCCACGCCGTCGCCCGCGGTTCGAACCTTCGCTGCGTCGGCTGATCTGGCCCAACGGGGCGCAGGCGACACTTTATTCGGCGGGGGAGCCCGAAAGCCTGCGCGGGCCGCAACACAGCCACGCGTGGTGCGACGAAATCGCCAAATGGGACAATGCGGCCCAGCGGTCGGAAAATGCCTGGAACAACTTGTTGCTCGGCCTGCGCCTTGGCGAAAATCCCCAAGCGCTGGCCACCACCACGCCGCGGGCGGTGCCCTTGTTGATGCAATTGCTGGGGCAAGACGATGTTTCGATCACGCGTGGACGGACACAGGACAATCTCTCGAACCTGCCCGCGCGGTTTTTGAAGGATATGCGCCGCAGCTTTGGCCGATCGGCTTTGGCGCGGCAGGAATTGGATGGCGAATTGCTGACCGATATCGAGGGCGCGCTGTGGACGCGCGCCATGTTCGAACGGTTGCGCGAACCTGTCCCTTCTGCCGCGCCGATGCGAACGGTGATCGGGGTCGATCCGCCTGCCTCGGCGGTGGGGGACGCATGCGGGATCATTGTCGCGCAATTGGGCGATGATGGTGTGGCCCGCATTCTGGCCGATGCCACGGTCATGCGTGCCAGCCCCGAAAAATGGGCGCGCGCCGTGGCCGAGGCGGCCGCCAAATGGCGCGCCGACCGCGTTGTGGCCGAGGCCAACCAGGGCGGCGCCATGGTGGAAAGCGTGCTGCGCGCGGCCAATGTCGCCCTGCCCATCCGGCTGGTTCACGCCAGCGTGGGCAAGGCGGCGCGGGCCGAGCCTGTGGCCGCGCTCTATGAAACGGGGCGGGTGCGCCATGTCGGCGCGTTCCCCGCGCTGGAGGACCAATTGTGCGGTCTGGTGGCGGGCGGTTCCTATCAGGGGCCGGGCCGGTCGCCCGACCGCGCCGATGCCGCCGTCTGGGCGCTGACGGAACTGATGCTTTCCACCCGCGCCCCGCCGCGTGTGCTCGATCTGTGACCCATTCGCCCACCATTTCATCTTGAAAGGCGACCCATGAACCTGCTTGAAACAATCGCTTCCGCCTTCAAGGGCAAGGGAGCCCGCGTGCCGCTGGCGCAATCCTATGTCTCGCCATGGTTGTTTGGCGAAAGCGGCGGCGGTCGGCTGCCGTTTGACTATCATCAGGCGGTGCGCCGCGCCTATCTGGAAAATCCGGTGGCGCATCGGGCTGTTCGGCTGGTGGCCGATGGCATTGCCGGCGCGCCGCTGGCGCCCACCGATCCTTCGCTGGCCATGCTGGTGCTGGAAACCTCGGCGGGGCAATCCTTGCTCGAAACGCTGGCCAGCCAGTTGCTGCTTCACGGCAATGCCTATGTGCAGATTTTGAAGGATGGCATGGGCTATCCGGTCGAACTCTTTGCCCTGCGCCCGGAACGGGTGACGCTGGTGTTTGGCCATGATGGCTGGCCCACGGGCATCACCTATCGCGTGGGGGATCGGTCGATGACCATCCCGATGTGCGATGCCGATGCCTCGCCCAATATCATCCATATCAAGGGCTATCATCCGGGCGATGACCATTACGGCGCGGGATGCCTTGGCGCGGCGGATCAGGCGGTGGCGACGCATAATGCGGCGGCCAACTGGAACCGGTCCTTGCTGGAAAATGCGGCGCGGCCTTCGGGGGCGCTGGTTTATGATGCGGGCAATGGCGCGGGGCTTTCGGGCGAACAGTTTGACCGGCTGCGCGAGGAATTGAACCGGGTGTTTTCCGGTTCGCCCAACGCCGGGCGGCCGATGCTGCTCGAAGGGGGCCTGAAATGGCAGTCGATGTCGATGTCGCCCGCCGACATGGATTTTGCCGCACTGAAATCGGCCGCCGCGCGCGATATTGCGCTGGCCTTTGGCGTGCCGCCGATGCTTCTGGGCCTGCCGGGCGACAGCACCTATAACAATTACAAGGAGGCCAATAAGGCGCTCTGGCGGCTGACGCTGCTGCCTTTGGCCGACAAGCTTCTCTCCGCCATTGCCGAGGGGTTGGAGACATGGTTCCCCGATGCGCGTCTGGCCATCGACCTCGACCGCATCCCTGCTCTGGCCGAGGACCGGCAGGCGCTGTGGAGCCAGATCAATGCCGCCAATTTCCTGACCGATGCGGAAAAGCGCGAAATGCTCGGCCTTCCTGCTCTGGCCCAAGAGGTGCAGCCATGAAGCGCGAAGAGATGCTGGCCCGCCTGATGGCGCAGGAAAATGCCGAAGGGGGCGATCTGGTCACGCTGCGCGCGATTGTCGAGGAGGCCAGCGAATTGGGTGCGGCGCGGATGCTGGCGCGCATGGGGCTCAACGATGATGGCGCGCCTGATGATCTGTCCGAATTGCGCGAATTGCTGCGCGCATGGCGCGACGCCAAGCGCAGCATGTGGAAGGCCATCGTCGATTGGGCGGTGCGCGCGGGACTTGCTGCCATTCTGGTGGGCATTGCCATGCGTTCCGGGGCGGGAGGTTTGTTGAAATGACCACCGCTTCTGAAGATGGCCTGCGCTTTGCCGGATACGCCGCCCTGTTCGACAAACGCGATGCCGGGCGCGACACGATCCGTCCCGGTGCCTTTGCCCGCACATTGGCCGAACGCGACGCCCGCCGCCAAGGCCCCCTGCCCCTGTTCTGGCAGCACAATCCGGACCAGCAGATCGGCTGGATCGAAAATGCCGCCGAGGACGAGCGGGGCCTGCGCGTGATCGCCCGGATCGACAACCCGGCGGGCGGCGCGGCGGCTGCTCTGAAAGCGGGCAAGGTCACGGGCCTGAGCTTTGGCTATCGCGCCCGCGCCTTCAACCACGATGCGCAGGGGCGCGAATTGCGCGACATCGACCTGTTCGAGGTCAGCCTTGTAACCCACCCGATGCAGCATGACGCGCGGGTCCACATGGTCGCCTGAGCGCGGCCAACCATCACGATTTTCCCGTTTTTCGTCGAGCCGCCAATTTTGGGGGCGGCTTTTTTGTCAGAAAGGTAAATGCCTCATGGAACATGAAAACCTCAACGCCGGTCTCGACGCATCGTTCGACATCGTGGCGCGTCAGGAAGCTGCCGACGCCGCGCTGAACGCCCTGCGCAGCGAAATCGAGGAAGTGAAGTCGCGTTTCCGTGCCCCCGCTCGTCCGCCGCTGGCCGGTGCCATGGGTGGCAACCATGAAATGAAGGGTTTTGTCGATGGCTATCTGCGCGCCGGCCGCGACACCGAACTCAAATCGCTCAACACCGTGACGATGAGCGATGGCGGCTTTGTCGTCCCCACCGCGCTGGATCAGCAGATTGCCGAGCGCCTTCTGCGCCTCAGCCCGATCCGCGCGATTGCCCAGGTGGTTCAGACCACGACCTCGGACTATCGCAAGCTGATCGCCACCGGCGCGCCCCAGTCGGGCTGGGCCAGCCAGACCGGCGCCCGCACCGAAACCATCTCGCCCAAGTTTGCCGAAATCATCCCGCCCTCAGGTGAACTCTATGCCAACCCATCGGCCACGCAGTTCATGCTGGACGATGCCGGTTTCGATGTTGAAGCATGGCTGGCGGGCCAGATCGCGGGTGAATTCGCCCGTGCCGAAGGCGCCGCTTTCGTGTCGGGCACCGGCACAAATCAGCCGCTGGGCTTCCTGACCGGCGCGACCAGTTCGACGGCTGACGATGTCCGCAGCTTTGGCACGCTTCAGCATCTGGGTTCGGGCGATGCGGCAGGTCTGGGCACCAACCCCGATGACAAGCTGATCGATATGGTCATGGCGCTGAAACCCGGCCACCGTCAGGGCGCGGTCTGGGTGATGAACGCCGCCACCATTGCCCAGATCCGCAAGGTCAAGGATTCGACCGGCGCCTATATCTGGCAGCCCTCGGTGATCGAAGGTCAGCCCAACCGCCTGCTGGGCTATCCGGTGGTCGAAGCCTCCGACATGCCCGATGTGGCGGCCAATGCCCTGCCGATCGCCTTTGGCAATTTCCAGAACGGCTATCTGATCACCGAACGCTTTGGCACCCGCCTGCTGCGTGATCCGTACAGCAACAAGCCCTATGTCAACTTCTATGCCACCAAGCGCGTGGGTGGTCAGGTGCTCGACAGCGACGCGATCAAGCTGCTCAAGATCACCGCTTAAAGGCTCTCCCCGGCTGGTCGGGGCCTTCCATTCCTCTCCTCTCCGGCCAGCACTGCCTGGCCCCCGCGTTGTGGCGCCGCCCGCGCGCGGGGGCTCATTTTCCAATTCCTGCAAATAGGGAGACCGCCATGACGCGGGTTATCGTCACGCCCCCGGTGCTACCACCTGCGGCGCTGGCCGAGCTGAAGGATTGGCTTGGCATCACCATTTCGGCGGACGATGCGGGTCTGACCAGCCTGCTGGGCGCCGCGCTGGGCGTTTGCGCCGATTATATCGGGATGGCGCCTTTGGGGGCCACCTATGAAGAAACCATCGCTGTTCCCACCGGGCGCATGGCCATTCCCGGCCCGATGGATTGGCAAAGCTGTCATTTTCCCGCCGACTGGTCGGGGCGATGTGCGGGGGACGGGTGGCACCGCTTGGGTGTGCGCCCGGTTTCGGCGCTGATCTCGGTCGAGGCGCTGAGCAGTACCGGCACCCGCAGCGCCTTGGCAGAAAACCAATATACCACCCGCATCGACGGCGAAGGCCAATGCGCGATCCGCATCCCTGCCACCACTGGCATCGAGCGGGCGGTGATCCGCTTTACCGCGGGCCTTGCCTTGGATTGGTCCACCCTGCCCGAATCCCTGCGCCACGGCATCATGCGCCTGGCCGCGCATCAATATCGTCAACGTGAAAGCGCCGGGGCCGACGCCCTGCCCCCTGCATCGGTCACCGCGCTTTGGCGGCCTTGGCGCCGGATGCGCATGGCATGATCTCGGCCTCGTTTCAGCCCGACCCTGGCCAATTGACCGCCGCGCTGAACCGGCGAGCAGAGGCCATAGCCGAGGAAGCCGCAAGAGAGGCCCAGAACAATCGCGACAACACCGCCATGTGGCGCGATGCGCGCTTGCTCTGGCCCGCTTTCACCACCCAAGCCGCAGATCAAGGATAGACCTCATGGAAATTCCCCTGCGCGCCGGCCTGATCGGTTGGCTCAAAAGCGATGCGGCGCTGGCCGGCCTGTTGAACGCCATCACCGAGGAAGCGCCCAGTCGGACCGCCCTGCCGTGGCTGGCGATTGCCACCAGCGCCAGCGTGGACTGGAGTACGAAAACCGAACCCGGCTATGAAACCCGCATCGCCGTCGAACTTCAGCTTCGCGGGGATCGACCCGAAGATGGGGCCGCCCTGACCGGCGCGGTGCAGGCCCGCATTGCCGCCATCCCGCGCGATCAGGGCGCCTTTCGCATCGTCACGCTGCAATTCCTGCGCAGCCGCGCCGAAGCGCGCGCCAACAACACCCGCGCGATGCTGTTGGAATATCGTTTCCGCACCATCGCGGCCTGAACCCTTTCCTTATCCAGGAGATTCCCATGACCGCTCAATCCGGAGCCGCCTTTCTGCTGAAAATCACCGATGGCGGCACGCCCGCCACGTTCAACACGGTGGCGGGCCTGCGCACCACCCAAATGTCGATTGCGGGACAGGCCGTGACCATCACCACCAAGGACAGCGCGGGCTGGCGCGATCTGCTGTCGGGCGCAGGCGCGCGCACCATCTCGGTCAGCGCGGCCGGTGTGTTCATGGGATCGGCCGCCGAAACGCGCATTCGCACCAATGCGCTGTCGGGCACGCTCGACACCTATCAGCTCAGCTTTGAAGACGGCAGCAAGATGCAGGGCAAGTTCCTGGTCCAGAAGCTGGAATATTCGGGCGATTACAACAATGAGCGATCCTATACGATCCAGTTGGAAAGTTCGGGCGCGGTGGTGTCGGTATGATCGACCCCGCCAACAGCTGGCGCGGAGAGGCCAGCCTGATCATCGCGGGCGAGGCGCGGGTCCTGCGCCCCAGCTTTGCCGCGCTGGTCGCGGCCGAGGATGAGTTGGGGCCGCTGTTCGCCTTGGTGGAACGGGCCGCAGCGGGGCAATTGCGCCTTGCCGAATTGATCGGCCTGTTCTGGCACTGCCTTGCCCGGCGCGATGGGATCACCCGCGAACAACTGGGCGAAGCGGTGGTGGCTCAAGGCTTGGCAGGCGTATCGCCGCAATTGCGCTGCCTCCTTGGCCAGATCCTGCAAGGCGAAGGGTAATGGCCGACAGGGCCAGTTTTGGCGAAGGCGCGCGACGATTGTCCGGTCTGGCGGCAAGGCTGCTGGGGTGGCGCCCCGATGAATTCTGGGCCGCTACGCCTGCCGAACTGGCCGCCATTCTGGCGCCTGATGCCGCCCCCGGCACCGCCCCGCTCACCCGCGAGGAAATGAACCGCTTGATGGAGCGTGACCATGGCTAATTCTTCAAGTTCCAGCGGATCGGACACGGTCCAATCCCTGTTGATTGATGTGCGCGCCAGCACTCAGGGTTTTGCCCAGGACATTTCGGCCATGCGCAGCGGTTTTGATACGACGCTGCTGCCCGGTTTTACGCAGGCCGGATCGGCGCTCGATAACGCGCTGACGCAAGCTCTGAAACGCGGGGCCACCGGATTTGGCGATCTGCGCAACACGGCGTTAAAGGCCTTGGCCGACATTGCCGCCAGCGCTTCGACCAGCCTGTTGTCCAGCGCCTTGGGGCTGGAATCCAGTTCCAGCACGACTTCAAGCATTTCCTCACTGCTGGGATCGATCCTTGGCCTGCCGGGACGGGCGACGGGCGGCCCGGTCTCGCCGGGCCAGGCCTATCTGGTGGGCGAACGGGGACCGGAATTGTTCGTGCCCACCTCGGCCGGATCGGTGGCGTCCAACAGCGCGCTTGGCGGCGGATCGCGCGATGTCCGCGTCTCGATCCAACTGAACGGCAGCGGCAGCGACGCCCCGGCCGCCATGCAGCGATCCAGCCGTCAGGTCGCCAGTGCCGTGCGCCGCGCGCTCACCCAATCCTGATAGAATAGGAAAATCCCATGGCCTTCTGGCTTGCTTCCACCCGCGAGGGTCAGGAAACCGATTGGATCGCGCGGTTTGATCCCCGGTTCTGGACGGTGAATTTCCCCCGCCCGATGATGGCCGCGATCACCACGCCCGCACCTGACGCCTTGCGGCTGGACGCCTGCTTCCTGACGCAGGGCGATCTGGCGGGCTTGATCTGGGACAGCGAGGATACGCTGGACCATCCCTTGCTCGCCTATGCCACCAATCGCGATTATGCGGGCACGACCCTGTCCTTTCGTTGGCGTTCGAACGGGCTTATTCCTCTGGATCAGGTCAACGGTCCGACGCTGACCATCGAAGGGCGCGATGCGACGGGCGCGGCGCGGACATGGTATGTCCGCCTCTGGAACTTTGCCATCGGATCGGGTGAAGACGCGCAGATCACCCTGCCCTTTTCCGAAGTCTTTGGCGGATGGTCGCGCGAATTGGGGATGGACCCGCTCTATCCCTCCGACATAGACCGGATGTTCATCTCGCTGGTCCCCACCGCCTATGTGGCGGGATCGACCGCGCCTTTGGCCACTGGATCGAGCGCGTGGGCAGAGATGACCAATATCCGCGCATCGGGCCAAAAGGCGATGTTGAAAACCGGCAATGTCTTTGTCCCGCCCCACGGATTGGCGATGTCGACGGCCTATGACGACAGTTTCAACCAGACTCCGGCGCGGCTGATGCGAACAATCCGCCAACTGGGCTATCGCGGCAGCGTCCTGCACTATGTCGGGATGAGCCATTTCTTTCAGCTCACCGCATCAGGCAGCGATTTTCTGGTGGGCCTTTCCAGCGATCCCTTATGCGGACCGGCGCGGGCTTGGCATGCTGAATTCTTCGCCACCTGCAAGGCTTGGGGCTATTCGCCCATTTCCTCGCTGTCCTATGAGGTTTTGGCCTCGCATTGCCCCGCGGCATGGCAACAGCGGGCCGCCAATGGCGATGCTGCGCTGACGGGCTGGTCGCCGCCCTCGACGCTGATGTCACCCGCCAACACGGCGGCGATGGCGTGGCAACAATCGGTGGCGGCCGCCTTTGCGCAATTGATGGTCGATGCGGGATGCGATGTCCGATTTCAGGTGGGCGAGCCATGGTGGTGGGTCATGGCCGATGGCCGGATCTGTATCTATGACGATGCGGCCAAGGCCAGTTTTGGCGGCAATCCGGTGGCCATTCCCGATCTGCGAGCGCCGCTGAATTCGGCCCAAAACGCGCTGCTGGATCAGGCGGGCGCGATGCTGGCGGCATCAACCATCGCGCTTGCCAATGCCGCGCGGGCCGTGGCGCAGAGCGCAGGCGCGGTTTGTGAAACGCTGCTGTTGACCTTTGTTCCGACGGTTCTGGATGCGGCCACGCCGGAGGCCAAGCGGGCCAACATGCCCGTCGGCTGGGCCAGCCCTGCCTTCGACAGGTTGCAGGTCGAGGATTACGACTGGTTGACCGCGGGGGCCGATGCACAGCGCCATGCGGCCTATCAACTGGTCAATGAACGGCTGGGCTATCCACCCGAACAACAGGATTACCTGTCCGGTTTTGTCCTGCTGTCCACGCAAACCGCTCAATGGCGTTTTATCGATCAGGGAATCGTCGAAGCGCGTGATCGGCTGGCGCATGAAATCTTCGTCTGGGCGCTGCCGCAAGTTTGCCGCGACGGTTTTGTCGCCTTGCCCTATTCCAAGGACAACAGTGATATGAACGCTTTTGACGATGTCGCCTATCCTTTGCCGCTGGGGCTGGACACCAAAATCAGCCCGTCTTTTTCGACCAGCGTAACCACGACGGCCTCCGGCTTTGAACGGCGCAACAGCTTGTGGAGTGATGCAAGGCTGAGCTTTGACGTCGGACCGGGCATCCGTTCGGAGGCGGATCTGGGCACGCTGCTTACATTCTTTCGCGCCCGGCGTGGCCCAGCGCGCGGCTTTCGCCTGTGCGATCCCAGCGATTTCAGTTCAAAGGATATGACCGGGACGCCCACCGCCAACGATCAGATCCTGGGCACCGGCAATGGCAGCAGCACAAGCTTCGCTCTGGTCAAGCGTTATGGCACGGATAACGATGCGCAATTGCGGCGAATTACGCGTCCTCGCAGCGGATCGGTGCAGGTCAGCGTCAATGGCATTGCCATGGCCAGCGGTTGGACATTGGGCGCGCTGGGCGTGGTGCAATTCGCATCGCCCCCTGCCGTGGGAGCAGTCGTGCGTGCCGGCTTTCTGTTCGACGTGCCGGTGCGTTTTGAACAGGATCGGCTCGATGTTTCAGGCCTGACCTTCCTTGCGGGCGAGGCACCTTCGGTTCCTCTGATCGAAGTGCGGGAGGCGGTATGAGCCGGGTATGGTTTGCGCAGGAACTGGAAACGGTCGCAACCTATTGGCGGATCATGCGCCGCGATGGGGTAACGCTGGGTTTTTCCACGCATGACCGCGATCTGTGGTTCGACAATGTCGCCCATCTGGCCGCGCCGGGGATGATGCCCGCCGCGATCCGGCGCACTTGCGGATTGGATGACGATTCGGCCGAAATCCACGGCGCCATCAGCCATGACGCGATCAGCAGCTTTGATCTGCAATCCGGTCGGTTTGACGGCGCACGCGTCATTGTCGGCGTTGTGGATTGGGAAACGATGGAGCATCAGGCGCTTTATCGAGGCGAGATCGGCACGCTCAGTCAGCAGGAAGCCCAAGGCTTTGTGGCCGAACTGGCATCGAGCAAGGCCGAGTTGGCGCGCGATCCCATCCCCCGCACCAGCCCGACCTGCCGGGCCGAATTTTGTGACCGCGAATGCGCCTTGTCCGCCGCACGTTTCAGTCATGAAGCGACGCTGTTGGCGCATGATCTGGACAGCAATCTCATTCATCTGACGACCTCGCTTGACCTCGATCTTCTGCTGGGCGGGCAACTGCGATGGATCGATGGGCCTTACGCAGGCATTTCCATGACGATCACCGGTCGGTCGGGCAGTTTTCTGATGCTGGACCATCCGCTGGATCAGACGTTGACCGCAGGCCTCCGCGTCGAATTGCGTGAAGGGTGTGACCACACTTTGGCCACGTGCAGTCAGCGCTTTGGCAATGCGATCAATTTCCGCGGAGAACCCTTCCTGCCCGGAAACGATCTGGTGGTCCGCTATGGTGTGTCGGGATGAGCAGGGGGCTGGATCTGGCGCAGGCCGCCGAAGGTCTGGTCGGCACGCGCTTTCGTCTGCATGGACGCCATCGCGAACATGGTCTGGACTGCCTTGGTGTGGTGGCCGCATCGCTGCGCGAGATCGGTTTACCGGGTGATTTTCCAACCGATTATGCATGGCGCAACACCAATGCGCAGCGGCCGGCTGATCTGGCCGCCCGTTGGAATTTCGTGCCCGCCCAAGGCGTGATCCAGCCCGGTGACGTCATCCTGCTGAGGATGAAGGCGGCCACGCTGCATTTCATCATCGCCGTCACCCAAGGCGCTTTCGTCCATGCCCATGCGGGCCTGCGACAGGTCCTCCTCGCCCCCCTCATGCCCGAGGGGGAGATCGTGCAGCACTGGCGTCTTGATCCAAAGCTTTAAGGAACCAGAACATGGCTACTCTTTTGTTCACGGCAATCGGCACCGCCTTTGGCGGGCCTTTGGGTGGCGCTTTGGGTGCCCTGGTCGGCAGTCAGATCGACGGTTCGATTTTCGGCACCAAGAAACGACAGGGCCCGCGCCTGCAAGACATGAGCGTCACGACGTCCACATATGGCGCAACCTTGCCGCGCCATTATGGGCAAATGCGCGTTGGCGGCACCATCATCTGGGCAACCGATTTAAGCGAGCATGCATCGACCACCGGCGGGGGCAAGGGCCAGCCATCGACCACAACCTATAGCTATACGTCATCCTTCGCCGTTGCTTTGGCCAGTCGGCCCATTCAGGGTATCGGTCGGATCTGGGCTGATGGCAAATTGCTGCGCGGGGCTTCGGGTGATCTGAAGGTCGGGGGAACATTGCGTATCCACACGGGTGCCGATGATCAACCCGTCGACCCGCTGATGGCTGCGGTCTTGGGGGCGGCCACCTGTCCGGCGTTTCGAGGCACGGCCTATGTCGTGTTTGAAAGCCTCCAACTGGGCGAATTCGGCAATCGGTTGCCCAGCCTCAATTTTGAAATTTTCTGCGATGAAGGAACGCTCAATCTGGGCGCTCTTGTTCACGATTCGGTCGATGAGGCGCGGGCTGACTTGCCGGTTGAAGGCATCCTTGGCTTTTCATGCAGCGACCCGTTGGCCGACACATTGGCGACCTGGATGCCGGTTGTCCCCATCACTTGCGATGCAGACGGCGGCGGATTGACCATCGCCCATCAAAATGGCTCGGTTACACGAAGCCTGGGCGAGCCGGTGGCAGCCACTACGTCGGGTGACTTCGGCGGCAAAGCAGGATTTAGCTGGAAGCGCACCCCGCCCAGCAAGTCGCCCCCGCGAACGCTGCGCTATTACGATCTGGACCTTGATTACCAACCCGGCTCTCAACGCGCGCCGGGCGCGACCTTGCCCGGTCAACCCAAAACGATCGACCTGCCGGTTTGCACCACCAGCGGTCAGGCCTTTCGCCTGATCTGCAGCGTGGCACAGAACGAAGGCTGGGCACAGGAAACCATTCAGTGGCGATGTGCGGAGCTCGATCCCGCGATCACTCCGGGTACATGCGTCACACTGCCCGATATCTCTGGTGTCTGGCGGGTGGATGACTGGGAATGGCGTGATACCGGTATTGAACTGGGACTGTCGCGTATCGCGCCAACCCAAACGCTGACACTTGGCACAACGACGTCGGGCCAAGCCAATCTGGCTTCCGATCTTGAACTGGGCCCGACGCAAATCGTCGCGTTTGAATTACCGTCTGATGGCACAACTGCCGGTGACAGCGGCCTGATCTATGCGGCGCTTTCGACTTCGGGCAACACCTGGAAGGGAGCCACCATCTATGTGGATGACGGCACAGGCGCGCTGACCCAAATCGGCAACAGCAGCCGCCAGATGGCCACCATTGGCAAGACCGCAACGGTTCTGGCCAGTGGGCCTACTCATCGGCTGGATCGGCAAAACACGGTCGAAATAGAATTGGCAAATGATCATTTGGCACTGGTCGATGTCACCATGGCCCAATTGGCCGCGGGCAAAAATCGTGCCTTGCTTGGCCGCGAGATCATCCAGTTTGGCCGTGCGGTCCCGCTGGGCGGGACACGATGGAGGCTTGAACAATTGCTTCGCGGCCGAGGCGGCACAGAAGTCCAAACCGACGGTCATGCAATTGATGAAGACTTCAGCCTTATCGACGACACGATCACGGAACTGGACAAAAGCAGGATTGGCACCGCGCCAAACGTGTTGATCGCCGCCATGGGCCTTGGTGATGCCAGCCCGGCGGAATCGTCCATCGCATGCCGAGGTATCGCAACCCGTCCTCTTACCCCAGTCCACGGTGCGGCAGTGTTCCAGACCGATGGCAATTTGTCGCTCGCTTGGACCAGACGCGCGCGGGGCTGCTGGACTTGGTCGGATGACGTGGACGTACCGCTTAAAGAGGAAAAAGAGGCCTATATAGTGGGCTACGGCCCGACGGCTGCGCCCTATGCCTATTGGCAGGTAGGCACACCCGAGCTGACACTTTCTCCAGAGGCGCAGGCGACGCTGGTCACCAATCATGGACACGCTTCGATCTGGGTCAAGCAAAGTGGGACCTATCAGTCATCCGACGCCCTGTACCTCTGCGCCCTGTGAATTTCCGAATGAAACAACCGAATAATCCTAAGGAGAGTTTTCATGAGCGACCCGCTGACCTTCGAAAATTCCAGCCCGCGTTTCGGCTTGCCCTTCCTCTATGTCGGACAGGCGCAAAAGGAGTTCTACGTCAACGAAGCCTTGGCGCGCGCGGACACTCTATTGCACTGTGCCATCGAAGGCACAGCTGCTACGCCACCTGCAACACCGGCCAATGGAGACGCATGGCATATTGCATCAGCGCCCACTGGTGAATGGAGCGGGCAGTCAGGCAAAATTGCCAGCTGGCAAAGCGGGGCTTGGACATACATCACCCCTCAAGATGGCATGCGCATTTTCAATCGAGCAACCGGCCAATCTTGGCTTTACTTTTCCGAGTGGAAAATTCCGCAAGAAGTAACCACACCCACAGGCGGAGGGAATGTCGATTCGGAAGCAAGGGTGGCCTTAAATCAACTGATTGCAGCATTAAAGTTGGCAGGTATTTTACCCTAAGAGGTTCATCGCGCAGAAAAGCGCCAAAGCCAGCATTCCGAATTGTCGCACATGTGCCCAATATGCAACAGTCTTTGGAATTTCTCGGCTTGCACCCCTGTTAGCGAGGCGGTAGACCTGCGACCAATTGGTAGCCTCTCACTCGCACAAGGGGAAAACACATGCGCAAGATTGCCTTGGGCTTGGCGCTGGCATCGACTGCCCTCGCTACGCCGGCACTGGCCAAAGACAAGACCTGGTACGTCGAAGGCGACGCCGGTGGTGTCATCGTAGAATCCAACCCCGTCGCCAACGTCACCGCTGGTGGCACGGCTCTGGGTAACATCAAGTCGAAGCTCGGCTACGACTTCGGCGGCATCGTCGGTTATGACTTCGGTCCCTTCCGTCTGGAAACCGAAGCCAGCTATCGTCGCGTAAAAACCAAGTCGTTCGAAGCTGCGAACGGCACCACCTACACCTACTCCAACGGTCAGGTCGCAGGTAGCACCAGCGCACTGAGCTTCATGGCCAACGGCCTGCTCGACTTCGGTCCCGACAACGGCCTTCAGGGCTTCATTGGCGGCGGTGTAGGCGTTGCTCGCGTCAAGAGCTTCAACGCAACCTCGGTTGCTGCTTATAACGTTAACGATTCGGCCACCGGCTTTGCTTGGCAGGCCATTGCTGGCGTTCGCGCTCCCATCAGCAAGAACTGGGATCTGGGCCTGAAGTATCGCTACTTCAACGCTCCGGGTGCTGACCGCTTTGTGGGCTTCACCGGCAACACGCTGTCGGAAAAGTTCCACTCGCACTCGCTGCTGGCGACGCTGACCTACAACTTCGGTGCTGAACCGGCTCCGGTTGCTCCGCCTCCGCCGCCCCCGCCGCCCCCGCCGCCCCCGCCGCCTCCGCCGCCTCCGCCGCCTCCGCCGCCTCCGGCTCCGGTGTGCAACAAGGGTCCCTACATCGTGTTCTTCGATTGGGATAAGGCCGACATCACCCCTGAAGCAGCGTCGATCCTCGACAGCGCTATTCAGGCCTATGGCAACTGCGCTTCGGTTCCCGTCGTTCTGGCTGGCTATGCCGACCGCTCGGGTACGCCCAAGTACAACGTGGCCCTCTCGGCTCGTCGTAACGCTTCGGTCCGCGGCTACTTCACCTCGCACGGCATCGCTGACTCGGCGATCTCGAGCCAGGCCTTTGGTGAAGCCAACCCCCGCGTTCCGACCGCCGACGGCGTTCGCGAACTTCAGAACCGTCGCGTGGAAATCACCTACGGTCCGGGTTCGGGCAACTAAGTCCAGCCTTTCAGGCAGACACGGAAGGGGCAGCGAAAGCTGCCCCTTCTTTTTTGCCAGCCAGCCTGACGCTTAGCAATCCAGTCATTTGCCGCTTACGGCCAAAACCAACACGCGAAACAAACCAAAAAAACAGGCTGGAACTCATAATCGAGCCCAGCCTATTTTTTTGGTCTATAAATCTGAAATGGCCAACTTCTACTTCACAGCGTAGCGAACCTTATCCTCAAGGCCTGCTTCGGCAAAACCGGCCAAGCGCAGTCGGCAGCTATCGCACAAGCCACAGGCTGCGCCATCGGGCTGCGGATCGTAACAGGACCAACTCATGCCCACATCCAGCCTAAGCCGGTCTGCTTCACGGGCAATGTCGGCCTTGCCCAAAAACTGCAGCGGAGCATGGATGGTGAACTCGCTACCCTGATCGCCCGCCTTGGTCGCCAATCGCGCAAGTTCAGTGAAACCAGAGATAAATTCCGGTCGGCAATCAGGATAGCCCGAATAATCCAGCGCGTTGACCCCGATGAAGATGTCAAATGCCCCGACAGCCTCGGCCCACGCCAGCGTGAGCGAAAGGAACACAAGATTGCGCGCCGGGACATAGGTCACCGGAATCCCCGGCTCCAACCCATCCTTGGGCACATCAATATCATCCGTCAGCGCCGAACCGCCAAATTGGCGCAAATCAAGCGGCAAAACCACATGCCTTACCGCGCCCAATTCCTTGGCCAGCACACGCGCAGCATCGATTTCGCAGCTATGACGCTGGTTATAGTCGATGGTCAGCGCATAAATCTCATAACCAGCCTCGCGCGCCAGCCCGGCCGAAACCATCGAATCAAGCCCACCCGAGAGCAGGACGACCGCCTTGCGGCCCGGAGAAACAGGAATCTGGGTCATATCCATCTCATTGCGGCAAGGCCGATCAGGCCCGCACCACCTTACATCGAAATCGGGAAGAGCTTAGAGCAAAAGGCACAATCGATAATGATCGCGCCATTTTCGTCTCGCATTTCCGCTAAATCGCCCTCGCCAAACCGCGACAGGATCGAACGATAGTGTTCTTCGCTGCACCGGCATCCACGCTTGAGCGGTGCATCTTCGGAAACACGCACCTCGCTCTCTTCGTGGAAAAGTCGCCAAACCAACTGATCCAGCGCCAAATCGCGATCAACCAGTTCAGCGTCCCGTGTCGAACCGGCCATCACCGCCACATGTTCCCAATGCGGATGATCGAGCTGCACATGTAAGCGAGCGCGTCCTTCCTCACCATCGGGCAAATGCTGGATCAACAGGCCACCAGCAACACAGTGCCCTCCCTCGTCCGAGGTCGCTACACGGATCAGCGTCGGGACCTGTTCCGACTGAATGAAATACGCTTGGCAAGCCTCCGCCAGAGAATCGCCCTCAAGCGGAACAACTCCCTGATACCGCTGCCCCGTTACGGCCAGGTCGAAGGTAATCGCCAGATAGCCCTTGCCGAACAGATCATGCAGTGTCGGATTCGGCCCAAGCTTGGCCAGACGCTCCTCGTCATGGCGAGCATAGCCGCGCACCTCGCCATTGCGATAATCACAGACCAACAGATCGACGACGCCATCCTGCGTCTGCGCCTGCATGGTCAACTGGCTATCCTGATCCTTGAGCAAAGATCCCATCAGCGCACCCAGCACCAGCGCCTCGGCCAGCAGCTTGCGGATCGGCGGCGGATAATCATGCGCCGATTGCACGAGGTCGAGCACGGGGCCAAGGCGAACCGCCCGCCCCCGTGCATCACGCGACGGAATGGTGAAGTGCAGAACGCAATCCATGCCGTCGCTCACAACTGTCCAAAGGCCCAGCGCAGAACCGACTTCTGGGCATGAATACGGTTTTCCGCCTCATCCCAGACAACGCTTTGCGCGCTGTCGATCACGCTGTCGGTCACTTCCTCGCCGCGGTGCGCGGGCAGGCAGTGGAGGAACAAAGCCCCCGGTGCCGCCTGCGCCATCAGCGCGTCATTGACCTGATAGGGCTCCATGGCCTTGATCACGGCCTCGCCGCCCGGCTGCCCCATCGAAACCCAGGTGTCCGTCACCACCACCTGTGCGCCGCGGGCTGCTTGGGCGGCGTCCTGCGTAAAGGTAATCTTGGCGCCGCGCGCCTCGGCTTCCTTTACAAAAGCTGCATCCGGTTCAAAGCCCTTGGGCCCGCCAACGCGAATGTTGAACTTCAGCAGGCCGGCCGCCTCAATCAGCGAATGAAGCACATTGTTGCCATCGCCCAGCCAGGCCATTTCCATGCCCGGCAAAGCCGCACCGCGTTCCAGCAACGTCAGCAGATCGGCCATGATCTGGCACGGATGCGAAGCGTCAGTCAGACCGTTGATCACCGGAACATCGGCATAATGCGCCAGTTCCTCGATCTTGGCGTGATCATTGGTGCGGATCATGATCGCATCAACCATGCGGCTCAGAACACGGGCCGTATCGGCAATGGTCTCGCCCCGGCCCAGCTGCATGCCGCCCGCGTCCATGACGATCGCGCTGCCACCCAACTGACGCATCGCCATGTCAAAGGACACCCGCGTCCGGGTCGAATTTTTTTCAAAAATCATCGCCAAAACATGTCCGGCCAAAGGCGCGTCCGCATCGGCCCGCCCCTTGGTCCAGCCAATGCGCGCCCGCTTGCGATCGAGCGCATCATTGAGCATCGCGACGACCGCATCACCTCCCGCATCAGAAAGGTTCAGGAAATGCCGCGCCATCATGCCACCTCTTCAGGCTGATAGCTGGCTGCAGCGGCTGACAGCTTTTCCATGAATTCGTCGATATGACTTTCATCAATGACCAACGGCGGCAGAATCCGCATGGTTTTGTCGCCCGCCGAAACGCAGAGCAATTGATGATTGTCGCGCAGATGCGCCACGAAAGGCCGCGGCTCAACCTTCATCTTCAGGCCGAGCATCAGGCCACGCCCGCGCACCAGTTCAAACAGATCGGGATAATTACCAATGAACTGCTCCAGACGGCTGGTCAGCTTGGCACCCATGTCGCGCACATGCGCCATGAATTCATCGTTGGCCACCGCGTCAAGCACCGCATTGGCTGCCGCCATCGCCAGCGGATTGCCGCCATAGGTGCTGCCATGCGTGCCTGCGACCATACCGCGCGCCGCCTTTTCGGTGGCAAGGCAAGCGCCCACGGGGAAGCCACCGCCGATACCCTTGGCCGTCGCCAGAATGTCGGGCACAACGCCGAACTGTTCATAGGCATAGAAGGTGCCGGTCCGGGCCACGCCGGTCTGCACTTCATCGAAAATCAGCATCAGGTCATGCTCGTCGCACAGCGCCCGCAGAGCCTGCAGGAACTCCTCGGTAGCCACCTTGACGCCGCCTTCACCCTGAATCGGTTCGATCAGGATACCGCCCGTATTGGGACCGATCGCAGCCTTCACAGCTTCCAGATCACCGAAATCGACATATTTGAAGCCCGGCAGGATCGGCAGGAAATTCTTATGCATCTTTTCCTGATTCGACGCCGAAATCGTCCCCAAGGTCCGGCCATGGAAGGCTTCCTTGAAGGTGATCAGTTCATATTTGTCGAGATTACCGATCTGCTGATGATAGGCCCGCGCCGTCTTGATCGCGCATTCCACGGCTTCCGCGCCCGAATTGGTGAAAAACACCGTATCGGCAAAGGTCATTTCAACCAAGCGCTTGGCCACGCTTTCCTGATGCGGGCTGCCATACAGGTTCGACACATGCATCAGCGTTGCAGCCTGCTGCTGAATCGCTCCGATCAGGCCTTCATGGCTGTGGCCCAACAGATTCACCGCAATACCGGCCGCAAAATCGAGATATCGGCGACCGTCCTCGCCAATCAGATGGCAATGCTCACCACGCACCGGCCGAAAGGCGGTCCGCGGGTAAACAGGCATCAAAGGCGAAATGGTCATCGATATTTCCTTTGCATTCCAGACGGCTCCAAAAGCGAGGAGCCTGTTTTCATTCCAGACAATGTTCAGCAGAATTTTCCGAGGTAATCGGAATTTTCCGAAACAGCTGCAAACGCGAAATGGCGGCGGCCCGAACCGATTCGTTCGGACCTGCCGCCATTTGCGCGCGTTTATGCTGTCGCCGCCTTTGGGTCAAACCTGTCCGTAAAGGAAATCAGGTTTGACCCACGAAGGCCATGCGTCCTCTATTGCAAGAGGTTCGGGATCAACCCTGACGCGGCGAGAGGTTGACCGCCGAGTACTTGCCTCGTCGATCGACTTCGATGTCGAATTCCAGACGGTCGCCTTCGTTGATTTCACGAAGACCCGAACGTTCGACCGCGCTGATGTGCACGAAAGCGTCAGGCTGGCCGTCATCACGCGTGATGAAGCCGAAGCCCTTCATCGCGTTGAAGAACTTGACCGTGCCGGTTGCCTTTTCACCGGTCAGCTGGCGCTGGGGAGCAGCGGGTTCGCGCTTGGCGACCGCGATCACATCACCCACTACCGACAGATCGCTGGCCGACACTTTGCCGCCACGATCCACCAGGGTAAATTCCAGACCCTGACCTTCGGCCAGACCTTCAAGACCAGCGCGTTCGACCGCGCTGATGTGCACGAACACATCTTCGCCGCCGTCTTCACGCTGGATGAAGCCGAAACCCTTTTGAGCGTTGAAGAACTTTACGACGCCTTTGCCCTGGCCAACGACCTGAGCAGGCATGCCGCCGCCACCGCCGCCGCGCGGGCCGCCGAAGCCGCCACCACCGCCGCCGCCGAAGCCGCCGCCACGCGGGCCGCCGCCGAAGCCACCGCGATCGCCGCCGCCGAAGCCGCCACGTTCACGACCGCCACCGAAACGGTCGCCGCCGCCAAAGCGATCACCGCCGCCAAAGCGGTCGCCACCACCCATGAACGGATCAAAGCTGTCTTCGCCGAACCCGTCGCGCTTGTCTCGGCCCCTGCCGCGACGCCCTCTATCAAAACCCATAAAACCGAAAGTACCTTCGCTTCGCCCTGATCCAAATCGCGTGGCACGTGGACGAAACGCACCAAACGACAGGGCAAGCAGCCACGCACAGCGCGTAGCCCTTTCCTCTGCACTTTAAGGCATATCCTAAATTCCAAGGCATGGCGAATAGAATCGCGTCCAAATCCAAGAATATCCGAAAAAAGTGCTGCAAGTGCGCGACTCATCCACCTCCCATAAATCCTCGCTTGTGCGATCCATTCCCGATTGGCAGAGCGATTCCAGCCAATTGGCGCGGCACATTCGCCAACGCGCCTGCCTTGAACAGGAGACATGCATGTTCCGCCAGATTTCCGAGCGCGTCTGGGCCAGCCCGCAAATCAGCCTTGCCGATGTCGAGGCCGCTGCGGCGCAAGGCATCAGCCTGATCATCAACAACCGCCCCGAAGGCGAAAGCGATGACCAGACGCCGGGCGATTCCATCGCGCAGGCCGCCGCCGCCGCAGGCCTTGGCTATGTCGCCATCCCCGTCACCCACGCCGGTTTCAGCAAGGCGCAAGTCACGGCCATGGTCGATGCGCTCAAGGGCGATGGCAAGATCCTGGCCTATTGCCGCTCAGGCACCCGCTCGACGCTGCTCTGGTCGCTGGCTCAGGCCAGCCTTGGCGCTGATCTGAACGAAGTCACCGCGCAGGCCGCCGCCGCTGGCTATGATGTCAGCCCGGTTCGACCGCTGATGGACATGCTGGCCGCGCAGGCTCGCTGATCTATCAGCTAAAACGCAAAAAGGGTCGGGGTTCGCTCCCCGGCCCTTTTTGCTGCCCTGCTCGCATAAAAAAGGGGCCGGAGCGGCTGGCTCCGGCCCTTTGTTAGTTTGTCGTTCGCAGGAGGAACATCGGTAGGCGGAACCGGGGAGGAAGAGAGAGAGGAGAAACCCCAGCCCCGCCAAACTTCTAAATTCACATGTTGTAGGCGCGTTCGCCATGCTCGGTGATGTCGAGGCCTTCGCGCTCGGCTTCTTCCGAGGGACGCAGACCGATGGTCTTGTCCAGAGCGATGAACAGGATCGCCGAACCAACACCCGAGAGAACCAGCGTCAGGACCACAGCCTTGATCTGGGTGATCACCTGACCAACCATGTCATAGGTGCCGGCCTTGGCGGGGAATACGGTGTAGTCCACCCAGCCCTGACCGCCCAGCGAGGGGTCAGCAACAATGCCGGTGCCGATGGCGCCGACGATACCACCGATGCAGTGCACGCCGAACACGTCGAGCGTGTCGTCATACTTCAGCTTGTTCTTCACGGTCGACACGAAGAAGAAGCAGATCGGCGAAACGATCAGACCCAGAACGATCGAGGTCATCGGAGCCGCAAAGCCCGAAGCCGGCGTGATGGCAACCAGACCAGCCACAGCACCCGAAGCAGCGCCCAGCATCGAGGGCTTGCCATGCTTTACCTGTTCAACCAGCGACCAGCTGACAGCGGCGGCGGCGGTGGCGACGAAGGTGTTGATGAAGGCCAGCGAGGCCAGACCATTGGCTTCCAGATTCGAACCGGCGTTGAAGCCGAACCAACCAACCCACAGCAGCGAGGCGCCGATCATGGTCATGGTCAGCGAGTGCGGCGGGGTGGCTTCCTTGCCATAGCCTACGCGCTTGCCGATCACGAGGCAGCCGACCAGGCCAGCAATACCGGCGTTGATGTGCACAACCGTGCCGCCAGCGAAGTCCAGAGCGCCCCAACCATAGAGCAGGCCAGCATCGGCGGTGTTATCCGACAGGAAGTCGGGACCGGCGAAGTACCACACCATGTGCGCCATCGGGAAATAGATGAAGGTCAGCCACAGCACCGTGAAAATGATCAGCGGGGTGAACTTCACGCGTTCTGCAAAAGCACCCACGATCAGCGCCGGCGTGATGCAGGCAAAGGTCATCTGGAAGATGACATAGGTGTATTCAGGCAGATAGACGTTGTTCGAGAAGGTGGCCGCATAGGTGCTGGCCGAAACGCCCATCAGGAACGCCTTGGAGAAGCCGCCGACAAAGGGCGAACCGCCGGTGAAGGCCATCGAATAGCCCCAGCACACCCACACAAGGGCGGCCACCGAAACGATCATGAAAACCTGCATCAGCACGCTGAGCATGTTCTTGGTGCGGACAAGACCGCCATAAAACAGGGCCAGAGCCGGGATGCTCATCAACAGCACCAGCACCGCGGACACGAGCATCCAGGTGTTGTCGCCCTTGTTGACCATGGTGGCCATCTGTTCGGCGGTCGGCGCCTTGATCGGCGCGGCCTGCGCAAAAGCGGTGGTGGCGGCAAAGAGCGATGCGCCCAAAGCCCCAGCGCCGCAGATCATCTTGCGGATCATAGTGGGTTCACTCCTAAGGCTGGCACCGCTCACAGGGCGGTATCCCCGGTTTCACCGGTGCGGATGCGGACGGCCGAGGCCAGGTCGAGCACGAAGATCTTGCCATCGCCGATCGCTTCGGTGCTGGCGGCCTGCTGGATGGTTTCGACCACGCGCGGCGCCAGTTCGTCGCTGGCGGCGATCTCGATCTTCACCTTAGGCAGCATGTTGGTCGAATATTCGGCACCGCGATAGATTTCGGTCTGCCCTTTTTGCCGACCAAAGCCCTTCACTTCGGACACCGTCAGACCGGCGACCCCAAGTGCGCCGAGAGCTTCACGCACCTCGTCGAGCTTGAACGGCTTGATGATGGCGATGATGAACTTCATGCCTATCCCCTATTAGCCCACCGGCCCTGCGCCGGCATGCCAATAGGGGTTGCAAGGGGCGTGCCAATTCATCGCTTCTTGAGATTTCGGTTCATCTCGGCGCGAATTGGCACCATCTGGCGGATAAATCATCGGACACCGCGCCCGATTCCTATGCATCTGCTTAAAATTTAGGCAGGCATTTGGCCCTAAACGCGCCACGCCCAAAAAAGTTGCGCGCCAGAACCGGGGTTCCGACGCGCAATTTTTATCCAGCGATGATACCGACCCTTACCGCTCCTTGGTCGCAGAAAAGGTCAATTCGGGATTGCGCTCCTGCTGATACGAAACGTCCCAGACCGAGCGCGCCATGAACACCGGATCGCCATCGCGGTCCTTGGCCAGATTGGCGCGGTTGAATTCGGCAAAGTCGGACAGGGCCTTGGCATCGCCCTTGACCCAGCGCGCCGTGTCAAAGGGCGCCGGTTCGAGCATCGCCCCGACCTTGTATTCCGCCTCCAGCCGCGAAATCAGCACGTCGAGCTGAAGCTGGCCCACGACGCCGACAATCCATTGACTGCCGATTTCGGGATAGAAAACCTGAATCACGCCTTCTTCCGAGAGATCGTCCAACGCCTTGCGCAATTGCTTGGTCTTGGTCGGGTCCTTCAATTGCACGCGGCGCAGGATTTCCGGCGCAAAATTGGGCAGGCCGGTGAAGCGCACCTTGTTCGTTTCCGACAAAGTATCGCCCACGCGCAACGTGCCGTGGTTGGGAATGCCGATAATGTCGCCCGGCTGCGCCTCGTCGGCGATTTCGCGGTCCTGCGCAAAAAACAGGATCGGCGAATGCACCGCAATCGGCTTGCCCAAAGCGCTGGGAGTCAGTTTCATGCCGCGCTTGAACGTGCCCGACACCAGGCGCATGAAGGCGATACGATCGCGGTGCATCGGGTCCATATTGGCCTGCACCTTGAAGATAAAGCCTGTCACCTCGCCGCCCGAAGGGTCGATCACGCCAGCCTCGCTGGGCTGAGGGCGCGGCGGGGGCGCAATGCGGGCGATCGCCTCGATCAATTCGGCCACGCCAAAGTTTTTCAGCGCCGAACCAAAGAACACCGGCGTCAGATCGCCATGGCGATAGGCCTCTAGGTCAAATTCGGGATAGCCCGCCTGCCCCAGTTCGATCTCCTCGGCAAATTCCTCCGGCACCGGCTCGTGATCAACTTTGCCCAGAAATTCGCGGCTGTCGCCCTCGGGGCGGCTGATGCGCCCGCTGTTCAGGTCAAGGATGCCCTCAAACGTGCCGCCCATGCCCACCGGCCAGCTTTGCGGCGAAACGTCGAGCGCCAGCGCATCGGCCACTTCGTCAAGAATCTCGAACACCGGGCGGCCTTCACGGTCCACCTTGTTGACAAAGGTGATGATCGGCACATTGCGCATCCGGCACACTTCAAACAGTTTGCGCGTCTGCGGCTCGATGCCCTTGGCCGCGTCAATCACCATGATGGCCGAATCCACCGCGGTCAGCGTGCGATAGGTATCCTCGGAAAAATCCTCGTGCCCCGGCGTGTCGAGCAGGTTGAAGGTGATATGCCCCAGCCCCTCAAACTCGCGGGCAAAGGTCATCACGGATGACGTCACCGAGATCCCGCGCTGCTGCTCGATCTTCATCCAGTCCGAACGCGCGCGCCGCGCCGCCCCGCGCGCCTTCACCTCGCCCGCCAGGTGGATCGCGCCGCCGTTCAGCAACAGCTTTTCGGTCAGCGTGGTCTTACCCGCGTCAGGGTGCGAGATGATGGCAAAGGTGCGGCGTGTGGCGTAGGCTTGATTCATGGTCGCGCGCTTACATGGCGCGGGGCTTTTCGTCTATCCCGCGCTTACGCCCTTGGCGTCTATCCCGCGCTTACCATCACATCCATGCGGAACCTGCGTGCTTCACCCGGCGGCAACAGGATAATCCCCGGCTTGGCACTGATCTCACCATCGAAACCTTGTGGATCGGCATGGCCCGCCCATGGCTCGATGCACAGATAATGCGCGCCCGGCACCTGCCACAGGCCCAGATCCGGCGTATCGGGAAAGGCCATATCAAGCGAAGGGCCCTGCGGAGAAACATAGCGAAGCGCCCGGCTGGCCATATCTTTCCAGATCATCGCGTCCTGATCAAACAGCCCTTCATGCAGCGCCAATTCGCGCCCCACCACCGGCGTCGCCTCACCCTCGGGCAGGAGTTCACCTGTCGCCTTGCTGACCCGGCGGACAGGCCCCGGTTCGTCTGCGGCGAATATGATCCGATGCGCGGTCTTTTCACCTCCGCCCGGCAAAGGCCATGCAAAGGCCGGATGATAGCCAAAGCTGAAAGGCATCACTCCATCGCCGCGATTATGCACTGTCGCGGCCATATGGAGCGTTCCGCCAGCCAAATGGAACGCCATCTCCAAACGGAAAGCAAAGGGGTAAACTTCACGCGTCGCCGCGCTATCCTCCAGCGCGAAAGTGACGGCATCCTCGCTCTGCTGAACGATGGCAAACAGATTGCGCCGCGCGAATCCATGGCGCGGCAGGGCATATTCGCGCCCTTCATGGCGGAACAAATTGCCCGACAGAGCGCCGACAATCGGGAACAGCAAAGGCGCGTGGCCGGTCCAATAGGCCGGATCGGCGTCCGTCATATACTCCCGCCCCGCCCCATCACGCAGCGAGCGCAGTTCAGCCCCCAGAGGATGGATCAGCGCGCTCCATTCGCCCGAAACGATACGTACCAGATCCTCGCTCACGCCATTCCCCATATCCGGCCCACAAAAAAGGCGCCGCGAGAATGCCCGCAGCGCCCTTTTATCTCAAGCCCTTAAAGCCTTAGCCGCGCAGAGTTGCCCCCTGCTTGGCGGCGGCGGCCGTCACCTTGTCGGCAATCGCCTTGAGGTCGGCTTCATTATAGCTCTTTTCCGTCGGTTGCAGCGTCACCTCAATGGCCAGCGACTTCTGACCTTCGGGCACGCCTTGGCCCCGGAAATCGTCAAAGATGCGGGCCGCGATGATATTCGCCTTATCCGCACCCTTGACCGCGCGCAGCAGATCGCCTGCGGGAAGCTCGGCCTTCACAAGGAAGGCAAAGTCACGCTTGACCGCCTGCAAGGCCGGGGGCGCATAATTGACGCGGGCAAAGCCTGATGCGCCCTTCTTGCCCGGAATGGCGTCGAGGAAGATTTCCGCCACCGCCACCGGGCCATCAAGGTCAAACGCCTTGGCGGTGGTGGGGTGCAACATGCCAAACCGCGCCAGCACATTTTTTGGCCCAAGGCGCAAGGTGGCTGACTGGCCGGGGTGGAACTGCGCGCCCGCCTCGCCCATGATTTGCAGATTGTCCACCGGCGCCCCCGCTTCGGCCAGCAGGGCCAAAGCCTCGGCCTTGGCGTCAAAGGCGTCAAACGCCTGCGCCTTGCCCGTCGCCCAGCCGCGCGGGGTCTTGTCGCCCGCCAGCACCACGGCCAGCGTCAGCCGCTCCGCCCCCTTGCCATTGGCATCGCGCAGATAGCGGCGACCAATTTCAAACAGACGCAGCGAAGATCCCCCACGCGCCAGATTGCGCTTGGCCGCCGAAAGCAGGCCGGGGATCAGGCTCGGACGCATGACCTTCAGGTCTTCGCTGATCGGGTTGGCCAGACGCCAGAGCGGGCCTTCGGCAAAATGCTCCGCCTCGCCCTCGGGCAGGAAGGACCAGGTGATCGCCTCGTTAAGGCCCCGCGCAGCAGCGGCGCGGCGCAGGCGGCGCTCCAGCTTCTGCACCGGGGTCGCGGTCGGCTTGGCCACGCCATCCTCGCGCGGCAGAGGCACGCTCTCGATCCCGTCGAGGCCGTGGATACGCACCACTTCCTCAACAATATCCGCCGCGCCATCGACATCCGGACGCCAGCCCGGCACCGTCACGGCCCAATCGGCACCCACGGCAAAGCCCAGCGCGGACAGGATGCGCTTCTGCTCGTCCCCGGCAATTTCCACCCCGCCCAGCTTGGTCACCAGCGCGGGATCGAAGGCAACCACCTTGGGGGTCGCAGGCGCTGCACCGGCGCGCACCACTTCGCTGGCCTCACCGCCGCAAATCTCAAGGATCAGCCCGGTCAGCAAATCAAGCCCGGTTTCAAGGAAGGCCGGGTCCACCCCGCGCTCAAACCGCGCACGAGCGTCCGAGGTCAGGTTCAACGCCCGCCCCGTCGCGGCAATCCGCTCCGGCGTGAAATAGGCGATTTCCAGCAGGACATCGGTCGTATCCTCGCTGCACCCCGAATGTTCGCCGCCCATGATCCCGGCGATGTCATGCACGCCCGCATCATCGGCAATCACCGTCATCGTGTCGGTCAGATCATAGGTCTTGCCATTAAGCGCAAGGCACTGTTCACCCGCCACCGCGCGACGCGCCACGACCGCGCCCGACAGCTTGCCCAGATCATAGGCATGGGCCGGGCGGCCATAGGTCAGCATCACATAATTGGTGATGTCCACCAAGGCCGAGATCGGGCGCTGGCCCGCAGCCTTGAGCGCGGCCTGAAGCCATTCCGGGCTGGGGCCGTTCTTCACGCCCTTGACGGTGCGGCCATAAAAGGCGGGGCAACCATCGGTATCCTCGGTGCGGATTTCGACCGGGCAAGGGTAAGAACCGGCAATCCCCGGCGCGGCAATCGGCTTCAACGTGCCCAGACCAGCAGCGGCCAGATCGCGCGCGATGCCATAGACGCCCATGCAGTCCGGGCGGTTGGGCGTGACCGAAATGTCGAACACCGGATCGGCGCCGTGATAGTCGGCAAAAGCGGTGCCGACCGGCGCGTCTTCGGGCAATTCGATGATGCCGTCATGGCCCTCGCCCAGCTCCAGCTCGCGCATCGAACACATCATGCCGTTCGATTCGACGCTGCGCACGGCAGCAACCTTCAGCACCATGCCATTGGCGGGCACGACAGCGCCGGGCAGGCCCAGCACGCCGATCAACCCGGCCCGCGCATTGGGCGCGCCGCAGACCACCTGAAGCGGCTGGCCCTCGCCAGTGTCCACCGACAGCACCTGCAACTTGTCGGCATTGGGGTGGCGTTCGGCCGTCAGGATGCGCGCAACGCGAAAGCCTTTCAGCTTTTCCGCCGGGTCCTCGATGCCTTCAACCTCAAGGCCGATGGCGTTCAGCTTGCCCGCGATCTGTTCGACGGTGGCTTCGGTTTCCAGATGGGCCTTCAGCCACGAAAGAGAGAATTTCATTGTCGCCGCCCCTTATGCCTGTACGCCAACGCCGCCCGACAGGGTCGGCACATCAAGGCCGGAAAAGCCGTAATGGCCCAGCCAGCGCGCATCGCCATCAAAGAAGGCCCGCAAATCGTTCATCCCATATTTCAGCATGGCCAGGCGATCGACACCCACGCCAAAGGCAAAGCCCTGCCACTGGTCCGGGTCATAGCCGCCAGCGGTCAGCACATGGCGGTTGACCATGCCCGACCCCAGCAGTTCCATCCACGAATGGCCCGGCGCATCGCCCGAACCGCCCACCACGCGGCGCCCGTCGACATAGGAATAGCCGGTGTCGACCTCGACGCTGGGTTCGGTGAAAGGGAAATAGGACGGCCGCAGGCGCAGCACGATATCGTCACGCTCAAAGAACGCCTTGAGCATGGTTTCCAGCGTCCATTTCAGATGCGCCAGCGTGATATCCTTGCCAATCACCAAGCCTTCGACCTGATGGAACATCGGCGTATGCGTGGCATCTGAATCGCTGCGATAAACCCGCCCCGGCGCGATGATGCGCAAAGGCTTGTCGCCGCCCGCCGCCAGCATCGCGCGGATCTGCACCGGGCTGGTATGCGTGCGCAGCACCATATCCTGCTCGGTCTCGTAACCGCTGGCGGCCTTGTCGATATAGAATGTGTCGTGCATCGCGCGCGCCGGATGGCTTTCGGGCATATTGAGCGCGGTGAAATTGTGCCAGTCGTCCTCGATCTCCGGCCCGGTGGCGACGGCAAAGCCCAGATCGGCAAAGATCTCGGCCAATTCGTCCATCACTTGGCTGACGGGATGCACGCTGCCACGGGCGCTTTCGGGCGCGGGCAGGGTCAGATCGACCGTCTCGGCGGCCAGCTTGGCTTCGAGCGCCGCGCTTTCGAGCGCCGCCTTCTTTTCGGCCAAAGCATTGGTCACGCCTTCGCGAAGGGCATGGATTTTGGGGCCGGTGGACTGACGCTCTTCCGGGCTCATCCCGCCCAGGGTTTTGAGCAGGCCGGAGATCGAGCCGCTCTTGCCCAGAAACGCCACGCGCAGCGCGTCGAGCGCGTCCAGATCCTGCGCCTTTGCAATGCTGTCGAGCGCCTGTGCGCCGAGACTTTCGTAATCCATGCTATGTCCGTTTGCTGATGGGCGCGGCATCCGGCCATGCGCCTGCACCTGCGCCCGTTCCTGCGCCCTTTAGGGCGGTGTGCGCCCAAGTTCAACCAAGTTCAGCCTTGCGCGATTTTCCGGCGCGGCCCGCTGGCCGCTGCCTCCATAAGGCGCGCGGGTGCGTGAGCGGCCAGACTGGCCCCCTGCGGCCCGTCCAGCGCCTGCACCGCAGCCCCGGCAATCCGCGCCCGTTCACGCATGATCGCCTCGATGATGGGATGGGGGATCTTGGCATATTCACGCGGGGTCATGCCCATGAATTGCCGAAACTCGCGCACGAACTGGGCCTGATCGTGATAATGCCCATCCAGCGCGCCGATCCATTTCAGCGTCGGGTCCAGAATGAACTGGGCAAGGCTGCGCATGAACCGTTGGCGGCGCAGCAGAAGCTTGGGCGGAAAGCCGAAGGATTGCAGGCAAATCCGCTCGACCGTCCGCGCGCTGATCCCGCTCCTTTGCGCCAGATCGGCCACCGTCGAAACCGCCGGATCGACCAGCGCGGCATGGATCGCCTGCACGCGAATATCGTCGGCCCGCCCATGGCCCAGGCGCGACAGGAAAAACTGGCCAATGCGCGCCAATTCGCCATCGACATCGGTCTGCGGACCAAACAGGTTTTGCGCCAGAGGCAGGAAGGAAGCAAAGACAGGGTGCTGCCCTCCATCCAGCAAGGCATCCGCCATATCCGCCGCCGCCACGCCGATAAATTTGTCCCAGCCCAGCGGCAAAAGGCCCACGCCCCAGATCCGGCAGGTGCCAACCTCAAAACGAACAGCCTGACCGCTGGGCCCGGTGACCGCGAAATGGCAATCGGCGATGCTGTGCCCCGCCGGATTTTGCGCGGCCAGCGGCGCGCCCGATGCAAAGCGTAAATTGGCCCATTCCGGGTGAAGGTAATCGACAACCCTTTCCCCGGGTGCAAGATCGATTTCGGCCAGATAGAAGGATGTGAAATAACAGGCCAATGCCGCCGGAGGGGCGAAAAACCGCGCACGAACGGCCGAACCGCGTGTCATTGTCACCCCCCTGTTTTTGTTCTGCGAGCCGGGGGCAGATTGCCTTAACGCAGACCTGAATGCAACGTCACCTTTTGGACGACGCGCAACAAAAAAGGCGCGAAAGGCTGCATTACAGCCCCTCGCGCCTCTTTGTCCAAGTCTGCGAACCGCTTAGGCGGCGGGCAGAGCAGCCTTGGCCTGAGCCAGAACAGCCGAGAACACGGCCGCTTCGTTCAGAGCCAGGTCGGCCAGCGACTTGCGATCGAGTTCGATGCCAGCCAGCTTGACGCCGTTGATGAACTGCGAATAGGTCAGGCCTTCGGCGCGAACCGCAGCGTTGATACGCTGGATCCACAAGGCGCGGAAGGTCCGCTTCTTGACCTTGCGGTCGCGGTAAGCGTACTGACCGGCTTTTTCAACGGCCTGACGAGCAACGCGGATCGTATTCTTGCGACGGCCGCGGTAACCCTTGGCCTGTTCCAGAATATTCTTGTGCTTGGCGCGGGTGGTAACACCCCTCTTGACACGTGCCATACTTCAGTACTCCTCAGTTCAGCCCGTAGGGCGCCCACTTCTTGATCACCTTCGCATCGGCGTCGCTGATCACTTCGGTGCCGCGGTTCTGACGGATGTACTTCGCGTTATGGCTGATCAAACGGTGACGCTTACCAGCGACGCCATGCTTGACCTTGCCATTGGCGGTGATCTTGAAGCGCTTCTTCACACCGCTCTTGGTCTTCATCTTGGGCATTTTCATCTCCTTGATCTAGCGGTCCGTCCCGCTTGCCGTGGCAGCCCTTGATGGCCAGGCAGGCGAGCGAATCTGTCTGGCGACAAACCCTCCGAACCGGTTGAAGGGGCGCGCCTTAGGGGCAACGCCGGGCAAATGCAAGCGCCTTGGCGGCGCGGGTGTCTATATCCTCGACCCAGCGCATTTTTGCGAATGACCCGCAAAAACACTTGCTATTGCGAACTCTTCGCATTACAAGCGAATCACTCTCTTTGGAGCCGAATGTCGATGTATATCTGCATCTGCAATGCCCTTCGCGAAAAGGATCTGCGCGTCACCGCCCGCTGTCATGCCGGCGATGCCGAAACGCTCTACAACCGCCTTGGCTGCCGCCCTCAATGCCGCCAATGCCTTGAAGACGCCGACCAGATCGTGAACGAGGAACGCAGCAGAGTCCCGGCCTGACGCGCGCAATCCATTTGCCTCCTGGGCCTCCGGCGGGTTAGTCATACCCCCCTCACTACCCGCCGGAGAGTTCCCATGAAGGGCGACGCCAAAGTCATCGAATTTCTGAACAAGGCGCTCTATAACGAGCTGACCGCGATCAATCAGTACTGGCTGCATTTCCGCCTGCTGGACAATTGGGGCGTGCACAAGCTGGCCCAGTTCGAGCGCCACGAATCGATCGACGAAATGAAGCATGCCGACCTTCTGGCCGACCGCATCCTTTTTCTCGAAGGTCTGCCCAATTTCCAGCATCTGGGCCGCCTGCGCGTGGGCGAAACGGTTGAGGAAGTCATCAAGGCAGACCTCGCGCTGGAAATGGACGCGATCCCGCTGCTGAAAGAGGCGATTGAATATGCCGAAAGCGTGCGCGATTTCATCAGCCGCGACCTGTTCCAGAAGATTCTGGAAAGCGAGGAAGAACATGTCGACACGCTGGAAAAGCAGCTCGACATGATCGAGCGCATGGGCATCCAGAACTATATCCAGCTTAACAGCGAAGCGGCCAAAGACTGATCGGCGCTTTAATCGGCAAAGGCCCGCGCCCGGCGGGCCTTTAACCAAGCGGCGAAATCCCCCCCGGCAATCCGCATGGCCCCGCGCGGCAAGGCGCCTCGCCAGATATAGGCCTGCGCCCATTGCGTCCCGGCCATAACCCTGCGCCGCCGATAATCACGCCCTTCATAGGCATCGAGCCGCGCCAGCGCCCGCGCATCAAACCCGGACCCCGCACGATAGATCACACCACGCACGGACCCCGCCCCCGGAACCAGCGCCGGATACCATCCCCGCCGATCAGGCACGGCATAAAGCCGCCCCCGAACACAAGCGGGCCGCCCCGCCTCCAAAAGAGTATGGGTGGCCCGTTCATGCCGGTTACCGCTGCCCGCGATCAGCGTGCCATAGAAAAAGAAGTGACGCCCGGATCGCAAAAGCCGACCGGGATCAATGGTCGTGGTGGTGATCGTGGTTACAGGCCAGCGCCTCGACCACATCATCCTGACGCGCCGGATCGCCCATCGCCAGCACGTGCCCGGTCGAACCGGCATGCAGCGGATCGCCGTTCCAATCGCACATCAAACCGCCCGCGCCCTCAACCACCGGCACCAGCGCGGCCCAGTCGTGCAGTTTCAGCCCCGCCTCGCAAATAATGTCGAGATGGCCGCTGGCCAGCATGGCGTAATTATAGCAGTCGCCGCCCATCACCATCCGGCGATAATCGGTCTTGGCCGCCAGAGCCATGAAGTGCTCGCCCTCATGGTCGCTGAAATAATGCGGGCCGGTGGTGGCAATGGTGGCATCGCCCAATTCGCGGCAGCGGCGGGTGCTGACCGGCTGGCCATTGAGCAAGGTCTTGCGGCCCGAGGCGCCCACCCAGCGTTCACCCGCAATCGGTTGATCAATCACGCCCAGCACCGGCCAGCCTTCGACCACCAGCGCGATCAGCGTGCCGAAAATCGCGCGCCCGGCCAGAAAACCCGCCGTGCCGTCAATCGGGTCCAGAACCCAGCTGCGGCCCGACGTGCCCGCCGTAATGCCATATTCCTCGCCAATGATGGTGTCGTCGGGGCGTTCGGCGCGCAGGATCGCACGCATCGCTTCTTCGGCGGCCTGATCGGCAAGAGTGACAGGGCTGGCGTCCTCCTTGCGTTCGCTGGCCACGCCAGAGCGGAAATAGGGGCGGATCGCCGCGCCTGCCGCATCGGCAAGACGTTGGGCCAGATCAATGTCAGCGTCGAGGTTCATTTTCATAGGGCGGCTTGTGCCTCTGCTGGTGGGGTACGGTCAAGCCAATGGTCAATCTTGACGTTCAATATCGCATGACAATCGGTTGACAAAAGGTGATGCAGGCGAAATTGAAACAATAAGTTTCCGTAAGTACGCCTTACGGCATAAATCAAAAGTTGGTCCAAAATTATATGCTAAAACCCACCAAACCTGCGCTCGATGCGGCGGTCACCCCGCTCGCAGGTCGGTCGAGTCAAGGCCAACCACTTTCATTTAATCGCGGACCAGCAGCCGATTTGGTGCCTTGGGTAGGCCGAATTTACGTTACGCCGGTTAAATTGCCACCTGATTATTGCCTTGTTTCTGGCATATTCAACGACACTTCTATGGTCCGCATCCAATTAGGCGGGGAATGGACCGCTCATTCGGCCGACGGGATCGTCCATCATGGCCGCTCTGCCCTGATCTTTGGCCCCCAGACCAAGCTTATGCCTATCACGGTGAAGGGCAGCTTCACCTCGATCGGCTATGCGCTCAAACCCGGCGCGGGCTATGCCCTGTTCGGGCGCAGCGCACACGAAATGGTCAACCGGCTCGTCCCGCTCGAACATTTCGGAATCGACAGCGCAGATACGCTGGCCGCCTTTGAACATGTCGATGATCCCGCCACGATTGCCAATATTCTTGAGCGCAGATTTCGCGATCTGGTTGAAAAGCTTGGCCGCCCCCACCCCAGCCCGATCAGCGCGGCTTTCGAGGCGCTCAGCTTTATCAACCCCAACGCAAGCATTGCCGAATTTGCCGAGGAAATGGCCATCAGCATGCGCCAACTGGAGCGGATCATCCGCCGCGACTTTGGCATGCCGCCCAAGCAGGTCATGCGCCGCGCCCGCGCGCTCGACATGGCCAGCCACCTGCACGGCGTGGCGGATGAGGCCGAGGCCGAGGAACTGATCCTGCGCTATTTCGATCAGGCGCAGATGACGCGCGAATTTACCGAATTGTTCGGCGTCACCCCGCGCCGCTTTGTCAAAACGCCCAATCCGCTGCTGACGCTGGCGCTGGAATCGCGCCAGGCCAAACGGCTGGAGGCGCTGGAACGCGTGCCGCCAGGCGGCAGCCGCCCATGGCAATAGGCAAAAGAAAAGGCCGGGCGGACCTGTTGAGGTCACACGCCCGGCCTTGATTCTTCGGGCCACTAACGCCCGGTCGTTATCAGTCGAACAGGCTCGACACCGAGCTTTCATCCGCAATACGACGGATCGCTTCACCAATCAGCGGCGCGATGGTCAGGAGACGGATCTTGTCCGACTTCTGGGTTTCTTCGGTCGGCAGGATCGTGTCGGTGATGACCAGTTCCTTGAGCGCCGAATTGTTGACGCGCGACACCGCCGCGCCCGACAGAACGCCATGGGTGATATAGGCGGTGACCGAAGCGGCGCCTTCATCCATCAATGCCTGCGCGGCGTTGCACAGCGTGCCGCCCGAATCGATGATGTCGTCGATCAGGATGCAGGTGCGGCCCTTCACGTCGCCGATGATGTTCATCACTTCCGATACGCCGGGCTTGTCGCGACGCTTGTCGACGATGGCCAGAGGAGCGTTGTTCAAACGCTTGGCCAGCGCGCGGGCGCGCACAACACCGCCAACGTCGGGCGAGACAACCATCAGCCCGGCATCGCCATTGCGCGCCAAAATGTCGGCGGCCATCACGGGCGCGGCAAACAGGTTGTCGGTGGGAATGTCAAAGAAGCCCTGAATCTGACCAGCATGCAAATCGACCGCCAGAACGCGGTCGGCGCCCGCAGTCGTGATCAGATTGGCCACCAGCTTGGCCGAGATCGGCGTGCGGGGGCCGGGCTTGCGGTCCTGACGAGCGTAACCGAAATAAGGGATCACGGCGGTGATACGCTTGGCCGATGCGCGACGCAGCGCGTCGATACAGATCAGCAGTTCCATGAGATTGTCATTGGCCGGATAGGCCGTCGACTGGACGACAAAGACGTCCTCGCCGCGCACGTTTTCATGGATTTCGACGAAGACTTCCTCGTCGGCAAAGCGGCGCACGCTGGCATCCGTCAATTGCAGTTCCAGATAGCCCGCAATCGCGCGCGCCAGCGGCAGGTTACCGTTACCGGCAAGGATCTTCATCTCGCGTATCTCCACTGCACGCGGCATGAAAGACTCACCGCCGCGTAGCTTCCCTCCCGCGCGCCTCTAGCCAAAGCTGGCAGGAATGCAAGGTTTGCGGACATGCAAAAGGGGACAGACCGCACGGCCTGTCCCCTTTCGTGACATTTCACCGCAGAACGGATTATGCCCGACGATCGCCCTTGACCCAGCGCACAGTGCCCGTGCTGGCGCGCATGACGACGCTTTCGGTGGTCATGCGGCCATTGCGCAGGCGCTTGACGCCCTTGAGCAGCGAACCGTCAGTCACGCCGCTGGCGGCAAAGATGCAGTCGCCCTTGGCCAGTTCGGTCAGGTCATAGATCTTGTTGAGATCGGTGATGCCCCACTTCTTGGCGCGGGCCTTTTCGTCATCGTTGCGGAACACCAGACGGCCCTTGAACTGACCACCGACACAGCGCAGCGCGGCCGCCGCCAGCACGCCCTCGGGCGCGCCGCCCTGGCCCATATACATGTCGATGTTGGTTTCTTCGGTGTTGGTGGTGGCGATCACCCCCGCCACGTCGCCGTCGCCGATCAGATAGACGCCGCAGCCAAGCGCGCGCAGTTCCTCGATCAGATCGGTGTGGCGCGGGCGGTCCAGCACGCAGACCACGATGTCTTCGGGCGCCACGCCCTTGGCGGCGGCCACGGCCTTGACGTTCTCGGTCGGGCTCTTGGCCAGATCGATGATGCCATCAGGATAGCCCGGCCCCACCGCCAGCTTGTCCATATAGGTGTCGGGCGCGTTGAGCAGCCCGCCCTCTTCGGCAATCGCCAGCACGGCCAGCGAGTTCGGCCCGGCCTTGGCGCAGATCGTCGTGCCTTCGAGCGGGTCGAGCGCGATGTCGATCTTGGGGCCCTTGCCCAGCGCCGCGCCGACCTTTTCGCCGATATAGAGCATCGGCGCCTCGTCGCGTTCGCCTTCGCCGATCACCACGGTGCCGTCGATATAGAGCTCGTTGAGCTTCTCGCGCATGGCTTCGACCGCGGCGGCATCGGCGGCCTTCTCGTCGCCGCGCCCGATCAGCTTGGCCGAGGCGATGGCGGCCGCTTCGGTCACGCGCACCATTTCAAGCACCAGAACGCGGTCGAGAATCTTGCTGGCAGGAGTAGCGCTCATAATCTGTCCGATTCCTTCAGGAATGTATGGCCCCTATGCCGGACCTGTTGGTCGGCAGTGTGAATTCTGGTTGTGAATACCTATGCAGGCTTGTCCGCTTACCTATGCAAGATCCGATTGTCGAGCCGACAAATGCCGCAAACGCAAAGCCGAGGCCGCAATTGGCCCAACATACGAACCCAGCCCCGGACCGAACAAAGAAAAACGCCGGAGGACATGCCCCCGGCGTTCCAATTGCCGTACAAATGAAGCGTTTTTACGCGCCCAGAATCTGCATCACCAGCGGCTGGCCCACCAGACTGGGCGAACCTTCGAGCAGGGCCAGCGCCTTGGCGACGGCGGCTTCGGGCACCTCATGGGTGACGATGGCGACGATGACCGCGCCGTCCTTACTGGCCTGACCTTTCTGGATCAGGCTTTCGATCGACACGCCCGCATCGCGCATCGCCGCGGTGATTTCGGCCAGAACGCCCGGACGATCCGCCACAAGGAAACGGATATAGGCGCGGCCCAGACGATGGCCTGCAGGGGCGGGCGCCATATCTTCCAGACCATCCACAGGAATCGAGAAGGCCATGTCAGCCTCAAACCCGGTGTCCATGCCGCGCGCGATGTCGATCAGGTCAGCCACCACCGCCGAAGCGGTCGGACCATCGCCCGCGCCCGCGCCCTGAAACAGCAGGCGACCGGAGAAATTGCCTTCAACCACGACCGCATTGGTCGGGCCATCAACATGGGCCAGCAGATTGTCGAAAGGCACCAGATGCGGCGCCACGCGCTGGAACAGACCCGGCGCGCCGTCGGGGCCTGCATCGGCCTCGGCCGTGCCGATCAGGCGGATGCAATAGCCCAGCGAATCCGCCTGGGCGATGTCGGCGGCCAGAATGCGGCTGATGCCCTGCGTATCGACGCTGCCGAAATCGATCTTGGCGCCAAAGGCAATGGCCGAGAGGATCGAGAGCTTGTGCGCGGCATCGATGCCTTCGATGTCAAAGGTCGGGTCGGCCTCGGCATAGCCCTTGGCCTGCGCCTCGCTCAACACTTCGGAGAAGTCGCGGCCCGTGTCCTCCATCGTGGACAGGATATAATTGCAGGTGCCGTTTAGGATGCCATAGATCCGCTCGACCCGGTTGGCCGCCGCGCCTTCGCGCAGGCCCTTGATGACCGGGATACCGCCCGCAACCGCCGCCTCGAAACGCATGGCCACGCCCTTGGCTTCGGCTTCCTTGGCCAGAGCCATGCCGTGATGGGCGATCATCGCCTTGTTGGCCGTGACCAACGCCTTGCCATGGCGAATCGCATTGCGCGCCAGCGTCAGCGCCGGGCCATCAGACCCGCCGACCAATTCAACCACCACGTCGACATCGTCGCGCGCGGCCATCGCGGTCATGTCATCTTCCCACGCATAGGGGGAAAGATCCACGCCGCGATCCTTGCCGCGATCGCGCGCCGACACGGCGGAAACCTTGATCGGCCGTCCGGCGCGACGCGCAATAAGATCGGCATTGGCCTCCACCAGTCGAATGACGCCCGCGCCCACCGTGCCAAGGCCGGCCAGCGCAATGCGCAGGGGCGTCTTGCCGGATTGGGGCGAAAGAGCGGCTTGATCGACAGTGTTGGTCATCATGGGGTCCCTGAATTTGGCGTCACGCGCCGGGGCGCTTTGGACCCTGCGCCACTAGGCGGCAATTGGCGCGTCAGCAAGCCTATTTGCCCGGTTTGGCTATATCGCCGCCCCACGAAACACGCGTGCGCGTGCAAGGCCCCAGATCACGGCGAACCAGCAGATAGTCGGCCACCGCCTGATCCTTGTCCGCCTGTGTTTCGCCCAGATTGGCCGCAGCAGGCAGCATTTCGGGCAGCGAACAGGCCAGACGATACCATTGCAGCGAATCCTTGGCCGGCGGGGCGTTGGCGGCATCGACCACTTCGGAGAAGGACGCGCTCCAGCGCGAAGGCTGGTTGGGCTTGTGCTGAATGATGATCGCGGCGGGTGTCCCCTTGGCCGTGGTCAGGAAGATTTGCGTCTCGCCTTCCCCCGCCAGATCGCCCTGTTGATAAAGGGCCATGTTGATCCCGGTGATATGCGGCGGCGAATCAGGCGCGGCCAGATCGCTCAAAATCTTGCGGACCTGCGCCTCGAGCGGCTGGCTCCAAGGCAGTTGTGAATCGGGGGCGACAAGCTGGATATCAGCCCCGCCATCAGCGGCAGGGCGGGCGAAAAGCAGGACCATCTGCTTCTTTGGATTGGGAATTTTGTGTCGCGAATCAAGCCGGACATCGGCAAGATAGCGCACATTGGTCGAAACCGAGCCCTTGCCGCTCAACAAATCGATTCCCTGCGCCTCAAAATAGGCCCTTTGCACCGGTGTAAAGGGCGAAGCATCCCTTGGCAGAGGGATCGGAATCACTTTTTTCAGCTCTGCAAAAACGACCAAAGGCGATGATTCGGCCAGACCAACGAGGTCAGCATACGATTGTACGACATTTTGCGTAACGGGCTCCTGAGCCCCTGCGCAGACCGGAACAAACAGCGGCAATAGAGCCGCAAAGCAAGCCGATTTTCTATGCCGGATGCCTTGAAACATCGCGGAAAACTCCGAAAAAATCGCCATTGGCGCATAACCCCTGCATTGGGCCCCTAAGGGTCCCTGTTAGAGACACCTTAACACAAATGAATTTTGCCTGAACCCTACCCCTATGCGCATAAGACGTTGCGCCGAGTCTGCAAGGTGGTTAGGATTGGCAAAAAAGCGGACCCCCAACAAAGGGGGCCGATGCGTTCGCCAAAAGCCCGCACATAAGGCATTTGGCGAATATCCGGTAAATCCGGCAGGGTGGATATGAGCTTTTCCCCATGGGCCTCGTCTTCGGACGCGGTTTGTGGTCGGCCCGGGGTTTGCCCGGGTGTTTGTATGGAGTGATGCGTCTGAATGGCCTACGCTGATCAACAATTGAGCGGTAATCGCCTTACCGCCATTATCATCGTTGCCTTGATTCACATCGTCGTTGGTTATGCCCTGGTCTCTGGTCTCGCCTACTCGGCAGCTCAGAAGATCATGAAAAAAGTAACGACTGTCGATATCAAGCAAGAGGAAGAACCGCCGCCGCCGCCGCCGCCGCCGCCGAAGGACGCTCCGCCACCGCCGATCGTCGCTCCGCCGCCGCCGGTGAACGTGGCGCCCGTCAGCGCGCCTGTGATCGAAACGGTTTCGGTTGCTCCGCCGCCGGCGCCGCCTGCCCCTGTGCTGGCTCCGCCTGCACCTGTGGCACCGCCGCCGCCGCGTTTCCAGCCCGTCGGTGCTGCCCCCAAGGGCAACCCCGCCAACTGGGTAACGCCGGAAGACTATCCTTCGCGTCCTCTGCGTGAAGGTGTGCAGGGCACGACCGGTTTCCGTCTGACCGTGGCGCCTGATGGCCGCGTGTCGGGTTGTGAAATCACGGCCAGCTCGGGCAATGCCGAACTGGACGCTGCGACCTGCAAGTACGCCACCAGCCGCGCGCGCTTTGCGCCCGCCAAGGATGGCGAAGGCCAGCCCACCACCGGCGTTTATGCCAATCGCGTGAAGTGGGTCATCCCGAAGGACTGAGCCACACTCCCCAGGGGATTGCGGCATTGGCGCCCGGTCCCTTTTGTAAACGATCTATTTCTCTATTCGAGAGCCCTTTGAGAGGACCATCGCATGCTTATTGACATTCTGACCGCCGCTGCTGGCGCGGCTCCCCAGAACAAGTTCGGCTTCAAGGAAGCCCTGGAACAGGGCGGCCTGATCGCTCAGTCGACCGTTGCCATCATGGCGATTTTCTCGTTCGGTTCGTTCTTCGTGCTCTTCACGCGCTGGTCGGACCAGTCCAAGATCTTCAAGCAGTACAAGGCTCTGGGCACGTTCTGGAAGGCCGGTTCGCTGAAGGAAGGCGCTGCCAAGCTGGAAAAGACCAGCCCGTTCCGTGACATCGTCGAAGCCGGTATCCTGGCCGAAGAAAACCACGGCAAGATGGCTGACAGCCTCGAAGCCCACGACTGGGTCCACTCGTCGCTCGCTCGCACCGAAGCTTCGATCGGCGCTTTCCTTGCTCGCGGCCTGCCCTTCCTCGCCACCGTTGGTTCGACCGCTCCGTTCGTGGGTCTGTTCGGTACCGTGGTCGGCATCTACCGCGCTCTGATCGCCATCGGTCTGGCCGGTTCGGCCTCGATCGACAAGGTTGCCGGTCCCGTGGGTGAAGCTCTGATCATGACCGCCATCGGTCTGCTCGTCGCTGTGCCTGCCGTGCTTGCCTACAACTTCCTGCAGTCGCGCAACAAGCGCATCAACGAACTGCTGACCGGCTTCTCGGCTGACGTTCTGGCCTACATCAACTCGAAGGGCGCCATCAAGCCCGTCGTGGCTGCTGCCCCGGTCAAGGCTGCTCCGGCTCCTGCCGCCAAGAAGTAAGACATGAGGTTGTATCCGGGTGGCCAGCCTGCCCGGATGCTACGGGGCGCCATACACAGCATGCGGTATGGTTCCCCGGTCCTCCCCTCCCCCCAATCCCTCCTCTCGAAAGAGGGCATTGCAAGAGTAGGATCATAACATGGCAATGTCTGTTGGCGGCGCGGGCGGCGAAGAAAAGCCGATGTCCGACATCAACACCACCCCTCTGGTGGACGTGATGCTGGTGCTGCTGATCATCTTCCTGATCGCAGTTCCGGTTGCGATCCAGACGATCCAGAAGCTCAAGATCCCTGTGATGGTTTCGCAGGAATCGAAGGATAAGGTCGAAAACCTGCTGATCTCGGTCAGCACCACCGACGCTGCTGGTCGCAGCGCCGGCGACCCCGGCTTCGAAGGCGCGTCGCGTGGTGGCGAATGCCGCATCTACTTCAATAACGTCACCCCGGTCGACTCGACTGAACTGTTCGACAAGGCGTTCAAGCGTCTTGACGACATCATCAAGCGCGAAGGTGGTGCAGAGGCTCTGCGTGATAACCCCGAAAAGGTGCCGCAGGTTCACGTTCGTGCCGACGTCGAAGCGCCCTGGCGCTGCGTCGCTGGTGCGATCTTCAACGTGCAGCGCGCGGGCTATCCCACGGTTGGCTTCATTTCGACCCCGGTCGATCCGAACGGCTGATCGAGCCCTCTAACTCAGGAGTAAAATCCCATGGCAATGTCAGCTGGCAAAGACGATGGCGAGCCTATGGGTGAAATGAACACGACTCCGCTGATCGACGTTATGCTCGTTCTGCTGATCATGTTCATTATCACCATCCCGGTGGCCACCCACGCGGTGAACATCGACCTGCCCTCGCCGCCGCCGCCGAATATGCCCAAGCCGCCTGTCGATCCGATCAAGAACAAGGTCGTGCTCACCCCGGATAACCAGATCCTGTGGAATGGCACGCCGATCGATCGCAGCGTTCTGGCCGCGAACCTCAAGTCTTCGCGCGCCATGGCGGTTGAGCCCGAACTGCAGTTCGAGCCCGACGCACAGGCCGGCTATGAACTGACGGCGAATGTGCTTAACATCATCAAGGCGTCGGAAGTGACGAAGTTCGGCTTCGTCGGTAACGAGCGCTATGCCACGTTCAACAAGGCCGCCAATGCCAAGTAAGGCAAAGGCGACCTGCTGATACGGCAAGAGAAGGGGCGGAGCGATCCGCCCCTTTTTTGTGCCTATGGCTCCATGGCCAGAGCGGCCAGAGCTTCGGCCTCCAGCAGCAGTTCATCGTCCGCGGCACCGGCGGGCATACTCTCCCGCCCGATCATGGTCAGCGTGGGCACCGCCAGAGGGCTGACCCGCGAAAGGCGCTGATGACGGATCGCGGCCTGTGCCCGGTCCAGCACTTCCCCCACCCGCGCGATGTCGGTCATCTTTTGCCGCGCATCGGCCCATGCGGCCTGAAGCAAAAGGTGGTCGGGTTCATAGCGCCGCAACACGTCAAAGATGAGGTCGCTGGAAAAAGTCACCTGCCGGTTGCTCTTGCGCTTGCCCGGCAATTGACGCTCGATGAGGCCAGAGATCACCGATGCCTCACGAAAGGCCCTGCGCAGGAGGTAGGAATTTTCCACCCATTCGACGAATTCATCGACAAGGATATCGGGCGACAAGAGTGCGGCCGGATCCTCAATCGGGCGCAGCCCCCATACCGCCAACGCATAATCATTGGCGACAAAGCCCAGCGGCATCAGCCCGGACGCTTCCATCCGTTTGGTGATCAACATACCCAGCGACTGATTCGCGGGCCAGCCTTCGAACGTATAGAAGGCGCTGTAGAACCGGTCCTGATGCGGAAAACTCTCGACCAGCAATTCGCCCGGTTGCGGCAGGACGGAAACGCGGGCCTGCACCTCCAGCCATTCACGCACGTCATCGGGAAAATCGGCCCAACGTGATCGGTCCGCAATCAACCCGCGCACCCGGTCGGCCAGATGCGAGGAGATCGGAATCCTCGCGCCATTATAGGACGGGATTGCCGCCGACCGCCGCGACGCGCGCACCAGCAAGGAGCCTTCCCGCAGCGCTTCAACCTCCAGGTCCAATCCGGCGAAACGGAATGTATCCCCCGGCCCCAGTGAGGCGGCGAAATCCTCCTCGACCCGGCCCAGCGCGCGCCCGTTGCGAAAAGCCACCTCGACCATATCGGCGTCGACGATAATCCCTGCGTTCAGGCGATAGGAGCGCGCCAGATCGGGATGGGTCAATCGCCACAACCCGTCGCGCCCATGGGTGATCCGCCGAAACCGATCATAGGCCCGCAGCGCATAGCCCCCGTTGGACACAAAGCCGAGGACGCGTTCCCATTCATCCTCGCTCACATCGGCATAGGCCGACGCCTGACGCACTTGCGCCAACAAAGCCTGTCCATCAAACGGTCCGGCGCACGCAATGGCCAGAACATGCTGGGCCAGAACATCGCGGCTTCCGGGGCGCAATCCCTCGCCATCGCGGGTGCCCGCCCGCACCGCCTCGACGGCGGCCACGGCTTCGAGGAATTCAAACCGATTGCCCGGCACCAGCACCGCCTTGGACGGACAATCCAGCCGGTGATTCGCCCGCCCGATCCGCTGCAACAATCGGCTGGAACCCTTGGGCGCGCCCATCTGCACCACCAGATCAATGTCGCCCCAATCCACCCCCAGATCGAGGCTGGCGGTGCAGACCAGCGCGCGCAACCGCCCCGCCGCCATGGCCGCCTCGACCTTATGCCGGGCCTCGGCGGAAAGGCTGCCGTGGTGGATGCCGATGGGCAGGTTTTCCTCGTTGCGATCCCACAGCAGCCCGAACGTATATTCGGCCAGAAAGCGCGTATTCGTGAAAATCAGCGTCGTGCGATGCGCCCGGATCAGGTCGAGGATCTGCGGCACAGCCCAACTGGCCGCATGGCCGCTCCACGGGATACGCTCGCCCTGTGGCAACAGGATCGAGACATCGGCGGGCGCACCCGTTTCGCCCTCAACCATCGCGACATCTTCGACACGCCCGCCCGGCGCGATCCAGCGGGCAAATCCCGCCGGATCGGCCAAGGTTGCCGAAAGTCCGATCCGCCGCATGTCCGGCGCCAATGTTTGCAGACGGGCCAGCGACAAAGCCAGCAGATCCCCCCGCTTGCTGGCCGCCATGGCATGGATTTCGTCGATCACGATATAGCGCAGCGAGGCAAACATCGTCGCGCTTTCAGGATAGGACAAAAGCAGCGACAGGGATTCGGGCGTGGTCAGCAGGACATGGGGCGGATCATGCCGCTGCCGCGCCTTGCGGTCGGAGGATGTATCGCCCGTCCGCGCCTCTACCCTCAGGCCAAGGCCCATATCGGCCACCGGCGCCAGCAGCCCGCGCTGAATATCATGGGCCAGCGCCTTGAGCGGCGAGACATAGAGCGTGTGCAAGCCATCGGCCAGATCGCCCTCTGCCGCATCGCACAGCGTCGGCAGGAACCCGGCCAGCGTCTTGCCCGCCCCGGTGTCGGCGGCCAGCAGCACGTGCCGCCCCGCGCCCACCTGTTCCAGAACCTGCGCCTGATGGCGGCGGATGTGCCAACCGCGCCCGGCAAACCATTGGGCAACGCGCGCAGCAGGCTGTCTCACCCCCGCACCACCCCGCTTTGTGCCAATTGATCGTCCAGTTCGGCCACCAAAGCGGCCAATCCGACCTGGCTGGTGCTTTCCACCCGCGCCACCAGCATTTCCTGCGTATTGGACGCCCGCAGCAGCCACCAGCCGCCATCGCGAGATACGCGCAGCCCGTCCATCCGGTTGACCTGCCCGCCTTGCGCCTCCAGCCTTGCGGCCACCTCGTCGATCACGGCGCGCTTGCGCTCTGCGGCGACGGGAAAGCGCCATTCGGGCGTGTTAACACATCGCGGCAAAGTATCGAGCCAATCGGCCAGCGATCCCCCCCGCCGCGCCAGCGCGCCCAGCAGCCGGACGGCCGCATAAAGCGCATCATCGAAACCATAATACCGGTGTTTATAGAAGATATGCCCGGTGGTCTCTCCGGCCAGCACCGCCCCGTTCACCTTCATTTCGGATTTGATGAGACTGTGCCCCGCCGGCCCCATCGTCGGAACACCGCCCAACGCGGAAATCCGGTCATAAACCGCCTGCGAAGCCTTTACATCGCCCAGAATGGTCGCACCGGGGCAATCCACCAACACATCCTGCGCCAGCAGCGCCAGAAGCTGATCGCCAAGGATCGAGCGCCCCCGGCCATCAACCACCACGATCCGGTCCGCGTCGCCGTCAAAGGCCACTCCGAAATCGAGGTGTCTGGACGCGACCAGCGCGCGCAAGTCTGCGAGATTGGCCTCATCGGTTGGATCAGGATGGTGGTTGGGAAAATGGCCGTCAATTTGGGTGAAAAGCAAATGGTGATGACCGGGCAAAAGTTGCGTCAACCGCTCAATGGCGGGACCGGCGGCGCCATTGCCCGCATCCCAACCGATGGACATGGCGCCGACAATGTCATTCCATTCCGGCAACAACCCTTGGGCGATGCGGGCGATATAGGCGGGCATGACATCCACCGTTTCCACCAGGCCGCGATGGACGAGATCACCCGCTCCAACCTGCGCCATGGCCAGAGCGCCGATCCGCTCGATTTCGGCACCGAAGAGCGCACACCCAAAAAATACTATCTTGAAGCCATTATCATCGCGGGGATTGTGGCTGCCAGTTACGTGAATGCCGCCCTGCACCTGCTGCATTGAGGCTTCGGCGTAATAGAGCATCGGCGTCGGGCCGATGCCGATGCGCAGCACATCGACACCGCCATCGCGCAAACCCTCGACCAGCGCCGCCTCTAACGCGGGCGAACTGAGCCGCCCATCACGGCCAACGGCCATGCCTTGCCCGCCGCGCTGGCGAAAGGCCACCGCAACGCCGCGCCCGATCGCATAGGCATCATCATCGGACAGGTTTCGGCCATAGGTGCCGCGAATATCATATTCGCGGAAAATCACCGGATCGATCATGCCCGCTTTTCAGGCTCTAAACGCGCCAGCAGCAGGTCGCGCGCATCATTGGCCTCATGCACCAGCGCAACATCGCCGCCCCGGTCGGGGTGAACCTGTGTTATCAGCTTTTTATGCGCCTCGATGATTTCGCCCCGCGCGGCCCCGTCGCGCACGCCCAACAGGCGGCGCGCCCGGTCCACCGGCGTCGGGCCGGTCATGCGTTGCCAATGCACCCACGGCCAAGCCCCCGTCCATTGCCGACAGGCCCATGACGCCAGCGCCAGCAACAGGATCAGCTTGATCATCGCCCGATCACCCCGCCGAAACGGCGTATGTGTCACGCTGGGCACGCGGAGCAGGCAGGTTCAAGCCCGCCACCAGCGTGCGCAATTCCTGACGCGCCACCAGATGGCTGGTGCCCAGATCGCCCAGATGCCCCTTGTCCAGCAGGGTCAGACCGCTGGGGAACAATTCGCGATAGATCACGCGTTCGGACAGGCCCTGTGCGATGCGGAAACCGACCCGGCGCGACAATTCGGCCAGAGCGCTGTCGATACGGCGCATGTTGCGCGCCTCGATATGCTGGGTGCGGTTGCGCACCACGACCCAGTCCATTTCGCGCCGGTGTTCGTTGATCGTGGCCATGGCGCGCTTCTTGCGCGCCTCCCAGATCATTTCGGCATAAAAGGACAGGCGGCGGACCTTGAAGCTTTCCGCGTCCACCTGACCGATCAGGTCGAAATCGACGAAGCTGTCGTTGAGCGGCGTGACCAGCGTATCCGCGCTCATCGCCACATGGCGGGCGAATTCATCATCGCGCCCCGGCGTATCGAAGATCAGGTAATCGACATCCTGCGCCACCTGCAAGGCCAGCGCGTCCAGTTCCTCGGTCGTGGTGCCGCGAAATACCTCAAATTTCACGGTGGGCAATTCGATGCCGCGACGGCGCAGCGTTTCGCCGCGATTTTCCATATAGCGGTGCATCGTGCGCTGACGCGAATCGAGGTCAATCGTCCCGACCCGCGCGCCCAGATAGGCCAGCGCGACGGCAATATGCACGGCGGTCGTCGATTTACCCGTGCCACCCTTTTCATTGGCAAAAACGATGCGGTGGGGACCAGACATGGCGGCTCTCTCATCACAGGGTTGGCGGGTTGCAAAAGCATTGAAGCCCGCGCGTTGCAGGCTTAGTAGCCCCGGCGCGAACAGTGTCAAAACCTTACCGAAGGGGCCGTGCCGGTGCAAACCATCAATCACCTCAATCTGCTGCGCAATGCGGTGGCACAATTGCGCAAGACGGGTCGCGTGGCGCTTGTCCCGACCATGGGAGCCTTGCATTTCGGGCACTTAACGCTGATTCGCGAGGCGCGTAAGCATGCCGAACATGTCGTAGCGTCCATTTTCGTTAATCCCCGACAATTTGCAGCGGGCGAGGATCTGGACGCCTATCCGCGCCAATTGGCCGCCGATCAGGCCGCCTTGGAAGGCGAAGGCGTCGCGCTCTTGTGGGCGCCGACGGTTGATGAAATGTACCCGGCTGGCTTTGCCACCAATGTCGGCGTGTCCGGGGTCAGCGAGGGGCTGTGCGGCGCGGCGCGGCCGGGTCATTTTGATGGCGTGGCGACTGTGGTGCTCAAATTGTTCAATCAGGTGGCGCCCGATGTCGCACTGTTTGGCGAAAAGGACTGGCAGCAACTGGCCGTGATCCGGCGGATGGCGCGCGACCTTGATCTGACCGCGCCGCATGTCGATGCGATCATCGGCGTGCCGACCGTGCGCGAGGACGATGGCCTGGCCCGATCATCGCGCAATGCCTATCTGTCGGCTCAGGAGCGCGCCGATGCGGTGGCTCTGCCCCGCGCGATGCAGATCGCCGCCGCCGCAATCGCGGACGGGGCGCATGTCGCCCAAACTCTGGCCCGGATGGAACAGGCGATTCTGGACGGGGGTTTTGCCTCCATCGACTATGCCCAGCTTTGCGATGCCGACACGTTGGCGCCCATGGCCCAGCGTGGGACCGGTTCGGCGCGTTTGCTGGCCGCAGCGCGCATCGGCAAGGCGCGACTGATTGATAATATTGACGTTCCCTTGGGTTGATTTGTCGGACGAGAGCGGTGATTTTCACCGCAAGATGAACGAGAATTTGCCAAATTGGACATTTTGGTTTTGAAAATACATTATATACGCCGATATGGATAGTTGACACAAATTTCAGTTGCGCGAATCATGCATCTGACCTAGTTAGAACCTGCCTTTCAGGCATCCTCTCCCAAACTTCCAAGCCCGGCTTCGGCCGGGTTTTTCTTTGCCCGCTTTCCGCGCAGGGCAATGGATTGTGCCATATTGGCTATTTTTCCATATCTGACATCCCAAAATGCGGCACTCGCTCAACCTTCCCCTAAATATCGCCACCCCACGTGCGAACCACACACCGCAATTTGATCGCCATCAATTCCTCCTTGCCGCCAAACACTAAAGGCAGAACCCTGACCTGAAATCCGCATCAGGCAGTGCAAAGAAGGGGGCATGGCGTGGCGAAAAATTTGGCCGACGCAACAGATCGGAAAGGCATCCATTTCAAGCCGATTGCAACCGGCGCGCTGGATATGCGGATCAAAGCCAGACCATGACACAGCCGTCCGCCGACCTGATCGAGACGATGCGCGTGTTGGGACACCCCCTGCGGTACCAATTGCTGACGCTCATGGCCCGTGGCCCCATTTCCGTGGGCGAAATGGCGAGTGATACCGGCCACAGCCTGTCCGTAATCAGCCAGCAACTGGCATTGATGCGCAAAGTGGGATTGGTTCAGGCAAGGCGCGAGGCAAAACTGGTCTATTACTCTGTTGCGCAAAATCGATTGTCAAACATTGCCGATTCACTTACCCTTTTGTCAGGCGGCACGTAAATCACTGTTCAATAATACTTTATTGAACGCATGTAACGGGAAATCCATTCAACTTTTAAGCTCGCGCCTCTTGCAAATGAGAACGAAAAGCGGCAAGCTTGTTAAGTATGAAACCTCAGGATCTCGCCGAACTTAAAGCCAATGCATCCATGATGGCCGCTCGCCTCAAGGTCATGAGCCATCCTGAGCGCCTTCTGATGCTGTGCCGCATGGATGAGGGCGAGGTCAGCGTGAATGAGCTGGTCGCGATGACCGGCCTGTCGCAATCGGGCGTGTCGCAACATCTGGCGCTGCTGCGCGCAGAGGACATCGTCAACGTGCGCATCGATGCCCAAATCCGCTGGTACAGCCTTAAGGACCGGATCGTTCAAGGCACGATCCACGCCCTTTGCAAACTCTGCGAAGAACAGGTTTAATCCTGCTTCAACAGCACTTGCCGCCGCCGCCCTTGCCATAGCGGGCTTCCTGTCGGTTGCGGAAGAAGGTCTTGCGGTCCATCACTTCGCGATCGGGGTGGTGCGCGCGGATATGCGCCACATAGGCGTCATAGTCCGGCATCCCCACAATGGCCCCCATCAACCGGCGCAGGAACCCCATCACGCCGCCATCTCGGCCACAGTGGGCACCGGCGAACGCAGCGCGCCAAGGCAGGTCCGCACCGCCGACACCAGAATGGACAGCACGACGATCATAAAGAACCCGCACAGCACCGCATCGACGCGGTCGTTAAAGATGATCCGCTCCATCTGGGCCATATCCTTGGCCGGGGCCAGAACCTTGCCCGCCCCCGCCGCATCGGCATATTTGGCCGCATGGGCCAGAAAGCCCACCTTGGGATCATCCGAAAACAGTTTGAGCCACCCGGCCGACAAAGTGCAAATCAGCAGCCACACGGTCGGCACGGCTGAAACCCAAGCGTACCGCTCCTGCTTCATGCGGAACAATACGGCGGTGGCCAGCATCAGCGCCGTTGCCGCCAGCATCTGATTGGAAATGCCGAACACCGGCCACAGCGTATTCACCCCGCCCAGCGGATCGGTGACGCCCTGATGCAGAAAAAAGCCCCATGCCGCGACGCAGATCCCGGTGCCGATCAGGCCCTGCACCGTACCGTTCATCCGGCCAAACGGCGGCACCGCGCGGGCCAGCAAGTCCTGCACCATGAACCGCCCCGCCCGCGTCCCGGCATCCACCGCGGTCAGGATAAACAACGCCTCGAACAGGATGGCGAAGTGATACCAAAAGGCCTTCATCGCCGCGCCGCCCACGACATGGCTGAAAATCTCGGCCATGGCCACGGCCAGAGTCGGCGCGCCGCCTGCGCGTGACAGGATCGTGTGTTCGCCAATATCCTTGGTCAATTGCATGATGGCATCGGGCGTGATGGCAAAGCCCATCGCCGTGACCGCCGCCGACGCGCTTTCCGGCGTCGTGCCGATCAGAGCGGCGGGGCTGTTCATGGTGAAATAGATGCCCGGTTCGATGATGGACGCGCCCACCAGCGCCATGATCGCCACAAACGCCTCGGCCAGCATCGCACCATAACCGATAAAGGGGGCGTCAGCCTCGGATGAGATCAGCTTGGGCGTGGTGCCGCTGGAAATCAGCGCGTGGAAACCCGACACCGCCCCGCAGGCGATGGTGATAAACAGGAACGGGAACAAGCCGCCCGACCACACCGGCCCGCCGCCATTCACGAATTGCGTCAAGGCAGGCATCTTCAACGCGGGGGCCATGATCAGAATGCCAATGGCCAACGCGATGATCGTCCCGATCTTGAGGAAGGTCGAAAGATAGTCACGCGGCGCCAGAAGCAACCAAACCGGCAGCAGCGAGGCAATCGCCCCGTAAACGATCAGAATCCAGCAAATCTGGATCGGCGTATAGGTGAACAAAGGCCCCCAGAACGCGGACTGCGCCACATCCTGACCAAAGGCCAGCGCGGCCAGCAGGCCCACCAGCCCCAGCAAGGACACCTCGCCCACGCGGCCCGGCCGGATCCAGCGCGAATAGACACCCATCGCCAGCGCCAAAGGCACCGTCGCCGCCACGGTGAACATGCCCCACGGACTTTCCGCCAAAGCCTTGACCACGATCAGCGCCAGCACCGCCAGAATGATCACCATGATCATGAACGTGCCCAGCAAAGCGATGCCGCCCGCCACCTCGCCCATTTCCATGCGGATGATTTCGCCCAGCGATTTGCCACCCCGACGCATCGACAGGCACAGGATCAGAAAATCCTGAACCGCGCCGGCCAGCACCACGCCAAAGATGATCCACAACGATCCGGGCAGATAGCCCATCTGCGCCGCCAGCACCGGCCCGACCAAAGGCCCCGCGCCCGCAATCGCGGCGAAATGGTGTCCGAACAATACGTTGCGATCGGTCGCCACATAATCCAGCCCGTCGGCCATCGTATGCGCCGGGGTCGCCCGCGCCGCGTCCAGCCCCATCACCCGCGCGCCGATAAACCGCGCATAAAACCGATAGGAGGCAAAGAAACAGCCCAGCGAGGCCACCACCAGCCAGAGCGCATTGATCGGCTCGCCATGATCGACCGCCACCTTGGTCAGGGCGCCCAGCCCCAGCAAACCTGCCGCGATCCACGGCCAGACGGCGGCTTTTGACGGGCCAGACATCAACTTCTCCCAACTGAATTCGCGCATGGGTTAACGTCTAAAGCGCGCAATTGCCAACCGACAAACGTCGCAGTTCAGCAAATCTCAATGGCCATGATCTCAATCGCTTCGGCCACGCCGCCAAAATCGACGCATTCGCCCGGCTCGGCCTCCATCATGGCGCGGGACAAAGGTGCGGAAAAGGACAGCAGGCCCGCCGCCGGATCGGCCTCGTCATCGCCCACGATGGTGATGGTGCGCTCTTTGCCCTTTAACCGGAACCGAACCGTCGCGCCAAAGGCGACGCAGGAACCATCGGGCGCGGGCATTTCCTGAGCCGTCGCCGCACGCGTGCGCCAATAGCGCAGATGGCGGCGGGCGGATTTGATTTCCTCCTCATCGCCCCCCGCCGCAATGGCGGCCTCATATTCGGCGCATTTTTCATCAATCATCGCCTTGCCCCGCGCCGTCACCAGATTGGGTCCAGGCGGAATCGGCAGCTCGAATTTGGGTTCGAGATGTTCCTCGTCGCCGTCACGACGAAAGGCGACGCTCATGGCATTCTCTCCGTTTTCATCGCCCGCCTATGACATCGCGCCCGTTTTACGGCAAGGGAGCGGGAACCCCGGTCAGCACCCCGCCGCGCACCTGCGCCACGCCGGAAAAGGCCGGACGCGCCACCTGCAACGTATTGAGGTCAAACCGGCTCTCGGCCCCGATGCCGGTGATCTTGACCCCGGCATAATCCAGCTTTTCCCCCAGCACCGCCTTTTGCGCGAGGCCCGCCGGTTGCACCAGCCAGCCATAGGTGCCCTTGGGTGCCATCAATCGCGCATGGCCCGCCCCGTCCACCACCAGCGAGGCCCGCTCATCCATGCCAAGCCCAACCACATCCTTTGCCCCCCGCGCCCGGACATTGGCAAGGAAGGCGATCAACCGACCCATCCGCCCCCGGATCATGAAATGGCTGTCGGTAAAAATCCGCCGCATCCGGGGCAGGTGCAAAAACCGGTCCACCACCGTCACCCCCGGCCCCATCGGATTGTCCAGCGCCTCTGGTGACGTGATGCCATCATCGCCGAACGCGCCGTACCCCCACCACCCCATGATGGCCAGACCGGCGCTGGTCCCGCCGATCGGACGGTCCCGCGCCAATCGGTCGATCAGGCGCGATAGCGGCGTCGCCTGCCAGAAACGGACATAGCGCGATTGATCGCCGCCCGCGATAAACACACCGTCGGCCTTTTCCAGAGCGGACAGGATGCGCGGGTCATAGGCCGCCTTGCGCGATGAAAAGACGAAGGTTTCGACCGAAGTGACCCCGCCGATCTCCTTCATAAATGCCTCGCCCGCTTGCCCCCCCTGCGATGCGCGCAGCACGACAATATGCCCATGCCCGGCGCGTTCGACGAACCAGCGGAACGCATTCACATTCCAATCGCCCCCGCCTGACAGCAACAGGCCCGGCTGACGCTTGCCCGGTGTGGGCAGGCTGCGGTCGCCCGCCATGTAATGGGCGTAACCTTCCGCGGGCGCATCATCGGCCAGAGCGGGCGCCGCCATCAGGCCAAAGGCCAGCACCAAGGCTTTTACCAGTTTCACGCAAGGCTCCCCCCATGGCCGTCAGAATGGAGGGAAATCTGACAGCCATGGGGCGCGGCCGCAAACCGCCAAATTGCGCAGATTATCAGCGCGTCAGCAACGCCTCTACGTTGGCCAACGGGCAAAGCGCGGCGCAACCCTCGATCCGCATCGGCTGGCGGATCACCAAAGTCCCGCCGCGACGGATCTGGTCCAGCGCCTGTGCGCGATAGGTGGCGCGCACAAAACGCGCCCCATCACGGCGGCGCAGGATTTCCAGAACGATGGCCCCGCCCGGCGCCGGATCATCCGCCGCAAAACCGGACACATGCCAATGGAGCCCCAGCGCCCCCGCCAGATTGGCGACATTGGTGTCATGGCCCGAAACCAGCGTCACGCCGCGCCTGCGCAGCCCCTCGCGCAAGGCGGGCAGCAATCCGGCCAGATTGGGCAGCGCAATATCACGCGGGCGGGCCAGCAGGCGAAATTCCTCGGCATGGAACGTGGAGAGGGCGGCGATATCCGCCCCGCTGGCCCGGCCCCAGCCGACCTCGGCCATCGGCTTCCCCTCGGCATATTCCAGCAGCAGGATTTGCGCCGCCGTCGAGGCACGATCCAGCGCGCCCGACAATTTGGGCTTGCCCGTCTCGCTCGCGCCGCGCAGCGAAGTGGGCACGCCGCCCACGCCGCAATCCCCCCGCGCCGCGCCGCAAAGGATCGCATCGATGCGGGCATAGAGCGGCCGAAACCGCGCATCCATCGCCGCCAATCCGCCCGGCCCGACCTCTTGCGCCACGCCGCGATCAGCGGCGGCGGGATCAAGCCGCGCAAGGCCCGATGACAAAGCGTTGAAACGCGGATCTTCCTGATCCTGGGGCAAATGATCGATGGTGGGGGTGCAACGCAGCGCCGCCCGCGCCCAATGGCGGGCCGTGGCGATGGTGCGCTGGTCACTGTCGGCGATAATCCGCACCGCACCGCAATCGTGCAGCTTCATCCATCGCGCATCATCGCGCCCCAGCACCTCGACCCCCGCGCCGCCATGCGCGGTCAGATAGCCGGGCGCGACATCCCAGCGGGGCCATTCCTGCGCCGCCACGCCCCGTGGCATGGCCGGGTCTTTCGTCGGCGGGCGAACACCATGGCGCATCATCACCACGGTGCCCTCTCGCACCAGAGCATCGCGTGCGGGCGCAGCCTGCGCCCCGCCTGATGTCACTATGGCCATCACCATGGCCGCCGCCAGCAAGCCCGCCTTCAAACCCTTGATCATCATGTCATCTCCTGAACCCAACGCGGATAGGGGGCGAATACGACATGCGCGTGACAGAACCATCAAGCCAAATCCTGCATCAATCCACCGCCCCTTTGGTTTGGACCAATGCCCCCCGAAACCCTAGTCAGGTTCATGACCGGCGCCCCGACGCGCCCACCAATCTTTCAGGAGGTTTCAATGTTCGATCCCGTCTCGATGGCGCACCGGCTGGGCGAAGGCCTGTTGTCCTTTCCGGTCACCCATTTCGACGCCCAGGGCGCCTTTGACGAAGGCGCGTTTCGCGCTCACTGCGCATGGATGCTCGAACATGAATTGTCGGGTCTGTTTGCGGCGGGCGGCACGGGCGAATTCTTCTCGCTGACGCCCGATGAGGTAGAGCAGGTCGTGCGCGCCGCCGTTGCCGAACGCAAACCCGATGTGCCGGTGATTTCCGGCTGCGGCTATGGCACGGCGATTGCTGTCGACATCGCCCGCCGGGCCGAGGCCGCCGGGGCCGATGGCATCCTGCTGCTGCCTCCCTATCTGATGGGGGGCAAACAGGAAGGTCTGGCCGCGCATATCGAGGCGGTTTGCCGTGCGACGGGCCTTGGCGTCATCGTCTATAATCGCGGCAATGCCATCGTGAATGATGAAACGCTGGCGGGCCTGTGCGAACGCAACCCCAATCTGGTGGGTTACAAGGATGGTGTGGGCGACATCGAACTGATGGCGCGCATCTATGCCCGCATGGGTGACCGGTTGACCTATATTGGCGGGCTGCCGACGGCGGAAACCTTTGCTACGCCTTATCTGACCATGGGCGTGACGACCTATTCTTCGGCCATTTTCAATTTCATGCCGCAATGGGCGCTGGAATTCTACAAGGCCGTGCGCGGCGGCAATCACGCCCATGTGCAACAGCAATTGCGCGATTTCGTGCTGCCCTACATCACCCTGCGCGATCGTGGACGCGGCTATGCGGTCTCCATCGTCAAGGCCGGGTGCCGCGTGATCGGGCGCGATGCGGGGCCGGTGCGCAGCCCGCTGACCGACCTGTTGCCCGGTGAGGAAGCGGAGCTGGCCGCGTTGATCGAAAAGGTCGCGCCTTATGCTTTGCCGCTGACCGCATAATCTCGCGCGGCATTTTCACTTATGAAAATGCGCAACACGCTTTATCTGGGTTCCATGTTCGAACTCAGCCAGCTTCGCTGCTTCGTCGCGGCGGCCGAAGAACTCCACTTCGGCCGCGCGGCCCAGCGGCTCAACATGACGCAGTCGCCCCTCAGCCGTCAGATCCAGTTGCTTGAACGCATTCTGGATGTGACGCTGCTGGAACGCACCAGCCGGACGGTGTCGCTGACGCCTGCGGGCCGGGTGTTCCTGATCGAGGCGCGGCGGATCGTGCGGCTGGCCGAAAGCGCGTCTTTATCGGCGCGGCGCGTGGCCAAGGGCGACGCGGGCAAGGTGGCCATCGGTTTCACCGCCGTATCAGGCTATACTCTGGTCCCGCAAATCGTCGCACAGGCCCGCGCCAGCCTGCCCAATATCGAACTGGAACTGCGCGAAATGGTCAGCACGGATCAGACCGACGCGCTGCTGACGGGCCTGATCGACATTGGGTTTGTGCGGCCCCCGGTGGTGCGGTCGGAATTTGAAACGCTCTCGATCCTGCATGAACCCTTGCTGGTCGCGCTGCCTGCGGGCGATGCGCGGCAAGGGCAATCGAGCCTGACCCCCGCCGATCTCGATGGCCAGCCGCTGATCATGTATGCGCGCCAAGGGGCGGGCTATTTCCACGACATGCTGGTCCGCCTGTTTGACGAGGCGCAGGTGGCCCCGCAATTCGTCCAGCATGTCACGCAAATCCATTCGATGCTGGGCCTTGTACGGGCCGGACTTGCCGCCGCGGTGGTGCCGCAATCGGCGCTGGGCCTGCACCCGGACGATGTGCAGTTCCGGCAATTGGTGACCCAGCCCGAATTTCCCGCCGAACTGATCATGGCGTGGCGGCGGGACAATGCCAATCCCGCCCTTGAACCCATGCGCCGCCTGTGCGCCGAGGTGATCGGTTAGATCACCCCCACGGAAAGCTGAGGCTGGGCCGGTTGGCATAACGCGCCATGCCCAATTCCAGCCGCGCCCCGGCCCCCGGCGCCAGATCCAGCGTGAAATGGCGCGCGCCAACGCGATGTTGTCGGCCATCGACACTCACGCTGTCGATGCGATGCTCGCCATAGGCGCCGCCCTGCACGATCACACGGCGGGGCTTGTCCCCAGTGTTGACCAATGTCACCTGCGTCGCCGTATCGCCCAGAGAATGGACCAGCGCCGCCACGTCGGCCGGCAACCCCGCCCGCCGCCGCGCCGGATCGAAATAACGCAACCGGCAATGCAAAGTGACGCCGCCCTGCGGCGGGCTGTCGGCGTTCCACGTGGGCCGCGCAATATGCAGCCCGCCCGTGGTCAGTTGCACCAAGGCCTTGGCGCTGGCCGGGTTGAAATCCAGCGTCCAATCGGCCAGCCGCGTATCGGGCGTGGTATGATCCGCCCGCCGCGCCGCATCGCGCCGCGCCAGACGCGCCAGATCAGCCTCCAGCGCCGTTTCAGGGTAGGATGGATTGGCCCCTTCAAGGAAGCTGATCCAAGGATCGCTGCCTGCCGCCGCGCGGTCTTGCGGGTCTTGCGTGGCATACCAGATTTCAAACGCGCCCTGTCGGTATGGCCCCGCCTTCCACCCATGCCAGCCATCCGGGCCGAACAGGGTGGGCGTCTGCATCCGCCCATCGACCATACGCGCCTGCGCATTGATCAATGCATTGAGCCGCCGCCAGACATGGAAATATTCCCTGTCCCCGGTCAGCAAGAGCGCGTTGAAGAAAGCCGTGATCGCGCGGGGCACCCGGTTGCGCCCCTCTCGCTTGCCCGTCTGCGGGACCAGAGGCGCAAAATTCCAGCCATAGGTGCCGCCCCACCAATCGGGGGCCACCTTGCCATCATGGCCGACCTTGCTGGGGAATATGCCGCCATTGGCCCGTGCGCGGTCCATCCACGCATCGGTGTAATCCAGAACCCAGCGGCGGAACCTTTCCCCCGCCCCCAAAGCATAAGCGTTCAGGCCCAAGGTGGTCGATTGCAGGTTCAGCGGCGTATCGCAGGCCACATCATCATATTCATCATAATGGCGCAGGAACTGCTCATAGCTGTCCTCGCCATGTTCCAGATGGAACCGGCTGGCGTCAAACGGATCGCCCGCCCAGTCCAAGGGCGTCGCCCGGCGCAGCATCGGCCCCCGGCTGCCGTTCAGGATCGAGCGGATGACGCGATGCCTGGGGTCGTAATTAGCAACGGTTTTGTCCGCGCCGGTGTAGAAATCGGCAAACCGCCGGGTGCGCATCAACACGCGCGGATCGCGCGGCGCCGACAGGCCCATGATGTTGAACGTCGAAAGCCCCTCGGAATTATGCTGCCAATCCATCTGGACCGGGAATTCGCGGTAATACATGCCTTGGCGGGCAATCGGCACATCGCGGGTCTGGATGCCGGAATATTGGCGCAAATGCCCTTCCCAGAACCGCTGTGACAGCGTCAGCAGACTGTCATCGGCGCCCAGCGCATGCAGCAGCACCCAATCATTGGTCGCCTCGGCCGCATCGTCCGGCCCGTCATTGGCGCCCCATCGTTCAAAGACCTTCAGATGGTCCTGCGCATCGACATAGGTTGCGTAATAGTCCTTGCACGCCTGCGTATGGGCACAGAGCAATTGCCGCTGTAACCGGGCCCAGCGCGGGGCGTCCATCGGGTTGGTGATGCGAATGGGGGCCGCGGGGGCCTTGGCCAGCGCGGGGCTGGCGACAAGCGCGACGGCCCCGGTCAGCATTTGCCGACGATGCAGGATCATGCGGCAATCTCCAGCCGGCGGATCGGGCCGACAATCACCGTAAAGGCCACGATGGTCAGCACGCAATGCGCCGCCACAAACAACAGCGCCAGATCAAACGAACCGGTCGCCCCGACGATATAGCCAACCACAATCGGCGTGACGATGCCCGCTGCATTGCCGAACATGTTGAACACGCCGCTCGACAGACCCGCCAGCTTTTTGGGCGCAACATCCGCCATCACCGCCCAGCCGAGCGAAGCCACGCCCTTACCAAAAAAGGCCAGCGCCATCACCGCGATCACGGCGGCCTGACTGTCCAGCCAGACGCAGCCCAGAATGCTGGAGGCCAGCACCATGCCCAGCACCAGCGGCATTTTGCGCGCCCGGTCCAAATCGCCGCTGCGTTTGAGGATACGGTCGGAGATCACACCCCCGACCAAGCCCCCGCCAAACCCGCAGATCGCGGGCAGAGCGGCGGCAAAACCGGCCTGGGTGATCGAAAGGCCGCGCTCCTTGACCAGATAGATCGGGAACCACGTGACAAAGAAATAGGTCAGCACATTGATGCTGTATTGCCCGATATAGATGCCCATCATCATGCGATTGGCCAGCAAGGGCTTGATATTGGCCCAGTTGAAGGCCACGCCCTGCCCGCTGCTGCTTTCCAGAGAAATCTGGCCGCCGCCTGCGCGGATAAGGTCAAGTTCGGCCGCATTGACCCCCGGATGCCGGTCGGGCCCATGGATCATCCTGGCAAAGATCACCGCCGCCACAACACCGACGACGCCCATCATCCAGAACACCGAGCGCCAGCCAAAGGAATGCACCATCCACCCCATCACCGGCGCAAAGGCGACCAGCGAGAAATATTGCGCGCTGTTGAAAATGGCCGAGGCGGTGCCGCGTTCGGAACCGGGAAACCATGCCGAAACCAGCCGCGCATTGCCCGGAAAACTGGGTGCTTCGGCAAGGCCCACCAGAAAGCGCAAGGTGAACAGCGCCGCCAGAGCCGATACGCCCGGCACAATCCCCACCAACCCCTGCGCCGCGGTCAACAGCGACCAGCAGGCAATCGCGATCGTATAGATCCGCTTGGTCCCGAAACGGTCCAGCAAGGCCCCGCCCGGAATCTGCGCCAGTGCATAGGCCCATGCAAAAGCGGAAAGCACATAACCCGTCGTCACCGGTGTCAGCGCCAGTTCCTTGGCCGCCGCGCTGCCCGCGATGGAGAAGGTGGCGCGGTCGGCATAGTTGAGCGTGGTGACAAGAAAGATCAATGCGATGATCTGATAACGGGTACGTGTGGGGGTCTGGGCGCCCGGCGCAAGCATCTCATTCTCTCCGCATGGTCTTTTTTGACCATCCGACGATAGGCATAGTGCAAAGGATCGTCCAAGCCGATTTTGGCGATGATCCAGCCAAATTTCGGCACAATGGGAAACAAACCCGCCCAACACCCCGCCATCAGTGCGCGATTGGCAATGATTAATGCCGGATTGGGATTGGCATTTGCCCCCATTGCCGGTCTATCCCCGCCATCAATCCGGCGCACCTGACCGGTATGGGAAATTGAGGGGATTAATGATGGCCCATTCCATCCGCCGCGGCGCGAAGGCCGCCCTGCTTGTTACCAGCGCGATTGTTGCCGCTCCCGCCGTCATGGCGCAGGAAGCGCCCGCGCCCATCGCCAAAGAACCCGCCGCCGCCGAAATCGTGGTGACCGGTTTCCGCGCCAGTCTGAACAGCGCATTGGGCGTCAAAAAGGCATCGGCCGCCGCCGTCGATGTCATCAAGGCCGAGGATATTGCCGAATTCCCCGACCTGAACCTTGCCGAATCGCTGCAACGCATTCCCGGCGTCGCGATCAACCGCGTGAACGGCGAAGGCCGCAACGTTTCGGTGCGCGGCCTGGGCGCCGATTACACCCGCGTGCGCATCAACGGGATGGAGGCCATCGGCACCACCGGCGGCACCGACAATTCGGGCGGCGTCAACCGTGGTCGCGGCTTTGACTTCAACATCTTTTCCTCCGACCTCTTCAACTCTCTGGCCGTGCGCAAGAGCGCCAGCGCGGACGTTGAAGAAGGCTCGCTGGGCGCCACGGTCGATATGCAGACCGCCCGCCCCTTCGATTTCAAAAAGCCCACCGTGACCTTCTCGGCCCAGGCCAGCTATAATGATCTGGCGCGCAAGACCACGCCGCGGCTGTCGGCTCTGGTTACCAAGAGCAATGACGATCAGACCTTTGGCGTGCTGATGAGCTTCTCCTATGAAGCGCGCCGGTTGAAGGAAGAAGGCGCGAACATCACGCGCTGGACCTATGGCGGTTTCAACGGCGGGTTCAACGCGGCCTCGACCGTGCCGGGTTATACCATCGGCCAGATCAACAGCGCCAACATGTTCCACCCGCGCATTCCGGGCCTGGTCAGCTATGACATCGATCAAAAGCGCCTTGGCGCCTCGGCCTCGATCCAATGGCGTCCGGGCGACCGCACGCTGCTGACGCTGGACGGGTTGTTCTCCTATCTGGACGGCACCCGCGCCGAAAGCCAGTTTCAGGCGATCAGCTTCAGCCGTTCGGGCACGGGTAAGCCCCAGACGATCATTCGCAACGGCACGGTCGATGGCAATGGCAACCTGATTTCGGGCACGTTCGACAATGTCGATCTGCGCACACAGGCGCGCTATGACGTGCTGCGCACGACGTTCTACAATCTGACGGCCAATCTGGAACATTCCTTTTCGGATCGTCTGAAGTTCACAGGTCTGGTGGGCTATTCCAAATCCGCCTTCACCAACCCGACCCAGACCACGGTGACGCTGGACGCGGCCAATACGGGCAATTTCTTCTACGATTTCTCGACCCGTTTCCCCACCATTCGTCCGGGCGTGGACATCACCAATCCGGCCAATTTCTCGTTCAACAGCGGCACGTCCGAAGTGCGCATTCGCCCCCAAACCGTCGACAATGCCTTTGGTACGGCAAAGGGCGCGGTGGAATGGAAGGCCAATGACATTCTGAAGGTCAAGGCCGGTGTCGACTGGCGCCGTTTCACCTATGGCTCGACCGAACAGCGCCGCCTTTCGGGTGAAACCGTGGTCAACACGCTGACGCCTGCACAAATCGCGGCGGCCACCACGGTGTTCAGCGGTTTTGGACGCGGGCTGGCCGTTCCGGCGGGTACGCCCACGTCATGGGTGGTGCCCAACCTCAACGCCTTTGCCAATCTCTATGGCATCTACAGCAACCCGACCTATGCGGTGGGCGGGATCGAAAATGCCACCGCGCGCGGTTCCTATATCACCGTGCGTGAAGACGACCTTGGCGTGTGGGGCATGGGTGAATTCAACCTTGGCGACCGGGGCATTCCGCTGCGTGGTGACATTGGCCTGCGCTATGTCAACACCAAGCAATTCTCGACCGGCTATGCCAGCCAGGGCACCAACATCAATCTGGTGATGGCCAGCCGCAGCTATAGCCGCCTGCTGCCCTCGGCCAATCTGGTCTATGACATCAGCCGGCAATTGCTGATCCGTGCGGGCGCGGCCAAGACGCTGGCACGTGCGGGCATCGCCTCGCTGACGCCGGGGGGCAGCCTGTCGGTGTCGGGCGGCAGCCGCACGTTCAGCGCGGGCAACCCCGATCTGCGCCCGACCGAATCGACCAATCTGGACCTCAGCCTCGAATATTACCCGGCGCGCGGGGCGATCTATTCGGTCGCCTATTTCCAGAAGGATATCGGCAGCTTTGCCCAAACGCTCAGCACCGCCGTACCTTTCTCCTCGCTGGGTCTGCCCGCATCCCTGCTGACCGGCACGACCGCATCGGCCAGCGACGTGTTCATCGCCAGCACCCCGGTCAATTCCAAGGGCGGCATGCTGCGCGGCTTTGAAATCAACATGCAGCAGCCCTTCAGCTTCCTGCGCGGGATCGGCAAGAATTTCGGCGTTCTGGGCAACTTCACCTATGTCACCTCGAACATCGAATATCTGACCAGCGCCAATGGCAGCACCTCGGTCATCGCGCCTCTGGTCGGCCTGTCGAAATATGCCGCCAATGGCACGCTGTATTATGAGGACAAGAAGTTCTCGGTACGCGGGTCGGTGGCCTATCGCTCGAAATATCTGACCGCGGTGCCCGGCACCGAAGGGCAAAGCTGGAACGGCACCAACCGCACGATCAACGTGGACGCACAGGTCACCTATGCGCCCAATGAAAAGCTGAAATTCAGCCTTGAAATGATCAACCTGACCGACGCGCTCAACGATCAGTTTGTCGATGCGACGAACCGCCTCAACGTGCTGACCCACAGCGGCCGCCAGTTCAACCTTGGGGCGAAACTCACCTTCTAAAGGGTCGCAGCTCCCTTTTCAGGCGGATCACCCCATCCCCGCGTCCGGCACTCCCAACACTCCCGCCGGACGCGGGGATTTTCATGTGACAGGAATTCAAGACATGATCGACGGCAGTATTTTGATCGCGGGCGCCGCCCATCAGACCCAAACCCGCTTTTCCGCCATCGATGCGGCCAGTGGTCAGGCGTTCGGCCCGGATTTCAGCGTATCGACGCCCGACCATGTCGATGCCGCCTGCGCCGCAGCCCGCGCCGCCGCGCCCGCCTTTGCCCGCGATGCGGCGGCGCGTGCCGATTTGCTCGACGCAATTGCGGCGGAAATCCTTGCCCTTGGCGATGGGTTGATCGAAACGGCGATGCGCGAAACCGGCCTGCCCCGCCCCCGGCTGGAGGGTGAGCGGATGCGCACCGTCAACCAACTCCGCCTGTTCGCCGCCGAATTGCGCGGTTTTGGATGGCAGGATGAAGTGTTTGAACCGGCCGATTCGGCCCGCGTGCCCCCGCGCCCTTCGCTGCGGCGGATCAACCGGGCGGTGGGGCCAGTGGCGGTGTTTGGCGCGTCCAATTTCCCGCTGGCCTTTTCGGTGGCCGGGGGCGACACGGCCTCGGCGCTGGCGGCGGGCTGTCCGGTGGTGGTCAAGGGCCACTCGGCCCACCCCGGCACCGGCGAATATGTCGCGCGCGCCGTGACCAAGGCCGTGGCCGACAGCGGCTTTCCGGCGGGCATCTTTTCCTTCCTTCCCGGCAACAATCGCGCTCTGGGCACAGCGCTGGTGACCCATCCCGTGATCAAGGCGGTGGGCTTTACCGGCAGCCGCACCGGCGGCCTTGCCCTGATTTCTGCGGCGCAGGCCCGCCCCGAACCGATCCCGGTCTATGCCGAAATGAGCAGCATCAACCCGGTCCTCCTCCTGCCCGCCGCGATGGCTGCGCGGGGGGCCGATCTGGGCCGCGCCTATGCCGCCTCGCTCTCGATGGGATCGGGCCAATTCTGCACCAACCCCGGCCTGTTGCTGGCGGTAAAGGGGCCGGACCTCGACGCCTTCCTGTCCGCCGCCGCCGAGGCTTTGCAGACGGTGGCGCCGCAGGTCATGCTGTCCCCCGGCATCTGCCGCGCCTATCGCGAAGGCGTCACGGTGCTGGACGGCCATGCGGGCGTTACGACCGTGTTGCGTCAGGACGCGCCCGACAATCGCTGCGGCGCGGCGGTGTTTGCGGTGGATGCGCAAACCTTTCTGTCCGACCCGACCCTGCGCGAGGAAGTGTTTGGCGTGTCGGGCATGGTGGTGCGCTGCGCCTCGCCCGATGATTTCGCCACGGTTCTGCAATCGCTCGAAGGGCAATTGACCGCCAGCTTCCACGGCGATGAAGGCGACTGGCCGCTGGCGCAGGCCTTGGTTCCGTTGATGGCGGAAAAGGCCGGGCGGGTGATCGCCAATGAATGGCCCACCGGGGTCGAAGTGTCGCGCGCGATGGTGCATGGCGGGCCATTCCCGGCGACATCGGATGTGCGGACAACCTCGGTCGGCACGCTGGCCATGGCGCGGTTTCTGCGCCCGGTCTGTTTCCAGAACATGCCTTTTGCCATTGATTGATCCGGTCCGCCCTGCGCCCCGGACCAGCGCAGGGCGGATTTTGCCGCAATACGCAACATCACATGCGTAAATATCCCAGATAGACCATGCCCATCGCGCAAACCTCGACCCCGTATGATCGGTCAGAGGAAGGAAATGCAATCGATGGCATGGAGCAACAAACTGCTCGGTCGAGGCCGTGGGCTGAACAGCATACCGTGGCGGCTGGCGCTGGTGGCGCTGGTCTCGCTTGGCTTGCCTATCGTGGCTCTGTTCGTGGCCGGAATTGGCCCCGGCACCATGATGGCTGCTGGCGGTTTGCTGTTGCTGCCGGTGCTGGCCAATTATCTGGTGGGGCGCGTTTTATCGGCCAAGATCCTGTCCCTGCGCGACAGCACGATGGCGATTGTCGAGGGCGACATGTCGCGCCCCGTCACCACCAAAGGCCCCTGTGAAGTGGGCGAGTTGGCCGACAGTTTTCGTGAAATGGTGGCACGCCTCAACCACAATATGGTCCGTGTGAATATACTGGCCTATACCGACACGATTACCGGATTGCCCAACCGCACCGTGATTACCCACGTACTGGCATTGGCCCAACGCACCCAGAAGGCGGATTGTGCGGGGGCGATCATCTTCATCGATCTGGACGGGTTCAAGCGGATCAATGACACGCTGGGCCATGATGCGGGCGATGAATTGCTGCGTCAGGTGGCCGCGCGGATCATCGTGTGCGGTTTGCAATTGGGGCTGGAGGATCTGGAAACCTGCACCAATTCCTTTGGCGAATTGTGCGACACGTGCCCGACCCGCCCGATTCTTGCGCGTTTTGCCGCGGATGAATTCGTGCTGATGCTGCCCGGACGGCATGACACCGGTAAACTGGACGCGATGGCGCGGCAAATTCGCGCGGCTCTGGCCGACAGTTTCACCATATTCGATCATGAAATTTTCATCGGCGCCAGCATGGGTATCGCCCGCATACCCGAAGATGCCGAGACGCCCGACCAGTTGCTGGCCTATGCCGATATTGCCATGCATCGCGCCAAGGAAAGCGGCAAGGACACCCACGCTTTCTTCGACAGCGCACTGAAAGGCAAGGTCGAGGAACGCGCGCTGATCGAACGCGAATTGCACCATGCGATCGAGCGCGACACACTGGAATTGCATTATCAGCCAAAATTCGACGCCGGCACGCTGGCCGTGACCGGGGTGGAGGCATTGGCGCGTTGGGAATGTCCGGGCGTGGGCCGGGTGTCGCCCGAAATTTTTGTCGGTATTGCCGAACAATGCGGGTTGATGGTGCCGCTGGGCCATTCGATCCTGCGCATCGCCATTCGTCAGGCGCGGCAATGGCTGGATGAAGGGCGCCCCTTGCGCGTGGCGGTCAATGTATCGCCGGTGCAATTTGAACGGCCCGGCTTTGTCGAATCGGTGCTTTCCATGCTCGATGAATTCGGCCTGCCGCCGCAATGGCTCGAACTGGAAATCACCGAGAGCATTGCCATGACCGATTTTGACCGCACCCGCGAAAGGGTCGATGCCCTGCGTCAGGTCGGCATTTCGATTTCGATTGATGATTTCGGGGTCGGTTATTCCAACCTCTCGCAAATGGCACGGTTGAATTATGATGCGCTCAAGGTCGACAAATCATTGGTCGATTGCATCGGCGATCATGGCAAGACCGAATCCATGGTGACCGCGATCATCACCGTGTCCAAGATCCTTGGCCACAAGATCATCGCCGAAGGGATCGAGAGCGCCCAGCAGATGACCTATCTTCATGCGCGTGGTTGCCATGAATTTCAGGGCTTCTACCTCGCCCGGCCGATGGCGGCCAGAGAACTGGGCGAATGGCTGGACCAGCGCGCGCAAAACCCGGTGCAGGATATGCAGGGCAAGATCGAGGACCGGATGCAGTTGAGGGCCTAAACCAGCACCTTGTGCCAATATTGCAGCGGCTTGATGCTTTCCTCCGCCCCGCCATGCTCTTTCCACGCCAGATGGGTGATCAGATCGGGGATCGGCGCATAACCCCGCGCCCGCCAGAACCCGTCCAGAGGGCGATAATCCACCGGCCTTGCAGGGTGATCGGCGGGGCGCATCACGCTGGCAAAACAGGCCGTCTTGGCCCCACTGGCCACAGCTTGCGCCTCGCGGTGATTGAAGAATTCATGGCCTAGGCCGCGCCCACGATATTGGGGCAACAGCACGCTTTCCCCGAAATAGAACAAGGCGTCCGTGTCCATGCCCCGCGCCGCAAAGGGCGCGCGAAATTCCGCCTTTTGCGCGCGCATCGGGCTGGCCGTGGCCGCGCCGACAATGCGCCCGCCATCCATCGCGGCCACCAGAACCGCATCGGGCGCGGCCATGAATTCGCGCAGGTAATCGGCCTCATAGTCCCGATCACCGTCATAGAGATAGGGCCAGTGGGCAAAAACCGCGATGCGCAAAGCCGCCAGATCATCCATCGCCGCCCGGATTTCTTCCCCGGTCAGCGCGCGAATATGCAAACTCACGCCCCCTCCTTTAATCCATATCCCGCCAGCATGGCGGCCTCATGCGGGGCGTCCTTGGATGCCTTGGCAATCGCGGCTCGGCCTTCTTCGCCCCGGTTCATACCGATCAGGGCCAGCCCGCGCAGGATCTCATCGGTCGCCCCTTTTCGCATCGCCAACGCCTTGTCAAAATCACCCAGCGCCCCGGCATAATCCTTTTGCCGCAAACGGATCAGGCCGCGGCTGCCGACAAAATTGCGGGTTTCGCCGTCGCGGCGGATGGCGGCGTCGCAATCCTTGGCCCCTTTGTCCACATCCACATTGGCCAGCCCGCGCAGCCAGCAGCGCTCATTATACAGACGCCCAAGCATGTGATCCTCACGGTGCAGCGCGATCATATCGTCCAGCAAGGGAACGCCCTGCGCCGCCTGCCCCAGATCGGACAGTGTCGTGGCCAGCACCATATTGTCCAGATCACCCTTGGGCGCCAGTTTCGCCGCGCGCTGGGCCACGGCAAGCGCCTCCTTGGGTTCATCCGCGATCAGCCCGCGCGCCCATACCGCCATCAATTTGGGATCATCGGGCCGCAATTTCATCGCCTGCGCCCAATCCTTGCGCGACAGGTCTCGCTGATGGTTGCCGGCATAGGCCAGCGCCCGGTCGCGCCAGTAATCGGCATCATTGGGATTTTGCGCGATGGCGGCGGACAGATCCTCGATCGCCCCGGCATAGTCCCGCTGCGCCAGCCGCGCCGAACCGCGCCGCGCCAGTTCGGCGGCATCCTTTGGCGCTTCGACCTTGGCCGCGCCGCCCATATTCTGTTCGACCGTATTGAACTTGCCCGAGGCATGTTCGGTGCTGGTCGAAAAAATCGGGCCGCCATTATAGGTGATGTAAATCCGGCTCTGGCTGCGCGACACCAACAGGTGGTGCGAAAGGAAAAAGTCCATGCCGATGATGGCATCTTCGCTGTCCAGATCCTGATCGATCACCGAAATCGGCGTGTTCGCGATGGTTTCGCCGCCAATATCAAAGGTCTTGAGCCGTACCACCCAGCGGTTGCGCCCCTTGATGCCGATGCCATGGGCAACGCCATCCGCCTTGGCATCCGGCCCCGTCAGGTCAATGCCCGCCTTTTGCGCCGCCGCCCGCGACAACACCGTCCCCGGCGCCCCGGTGTCCAGCATTGCGCGCATTTTCACGCCATTGACGGTGATGGTGGTAAAGATGTGGCTGGGCATGGAAAACCCGCCATCCAGCAAGGGGCTGATCCCCAAAAAGCGGTCGCCCGCCCAATAGGCCAGATTGGCCTTGCCGCAACCCTTGGCGCTCATCAGGTTGATCTGGCCATGGGCAAGGTCGAATTCGGTGTCAAAGGGTTGGAACAGATTGGCCCCCAGAAACCCATTGCCCGCATCGCTGCCGCCCACCAGAAAATCCATGCGCGGGAATTTGTATCCGGCCAGCCCGACATCGGCGATGTGGGCGACCATGACATCGGCGCTGCCCCCGATGCCACTGACATGCAGGCCCTGTGGCGGCGGGTCGAGGCGTTGTTCAAGCTGGGCGGCGCGGGCGCGCGACATGAAGTGGAAGAAGGCGCCCGTATCGATCCACATATCGGCCTTCTGGCCCTTGATGGTGACGGGGACGCTGGCGCGCACGCCCTGCATCGTGACGGGCAATTTGGCGACCGGGCCATATTGGCATTCGGCTTGGGCGGCCCCGGCCCCAAAAGCCGCACCCGCGAAAGCCATCAACGCGCAAAACGAACGGCGCCAAATCTGGGGCAAATCCCTAACTCCTCATCCGATCCGAGGATGAGAGTGCCAGAATTTCAAGCAAGGTCAACCAGCTGACCTTTACCCCACCAGACGCAGGACCTGTCGTTTTACCGCGCCTGACCATTCGACAACACAGGTTCCGCGCTCGCTGTTCTTGGCGCTGTAAAGCGCGCGGTCGGCGCGTTGCAACAGGTCGTGGCGGCAATCGCCCTGCCCCTGCAATTCCACCGCGCCGATGGTGGCGGACACCACCACCCCATCCTCGCCCCGCCCCAGCGGAAAGCGCAAGACCCGCAGCAGATTTTCCGCCAGCCGGGGCAATTGCGCAATCATTGCCTGATCGGTGATAACCAGTGCGAATTCATCGCCCCCCAGCCGCGCCGCCAGACAATCGCCCAGCCATGGCGAGCGCAATTCGGTGGCGACCTTGCGCAGGATATCATCACCCGCCGCATGGCCGAACGTGTCATTCACCGCCTTGAAATTGTCCAGATCGATCAGGACCAGCGCCATGCGTTCGCCACGCAACTGGGCCTGGGCCACGCATTCATCGACATAGGTGACGAAACGATGGCGGCTGGCCACATGGGTCACTTCATCCACATTGGCCCGGCGGTCCAGTTCGACGAACAGTTCATGGCGTTCGGACACGTCCTGAAACACGCCGATCAGGCCGACCACGCGGCCATTTTCCAGTTCCGGTTCACCAATCGCCCGCACCCGCTTGGCCACGCCCCGCGCCGACACGAAATCCAATTCCAGATCATAAGAAGCGCCAGTGTTGATCGCGCGCTCGATCATCGCGGTGATACGTTCCCTGTCGGCGGGCGGGTAATAGGACAGCGCATCTTCGACCGGATATCCCTCGCCGGGGGGCTGATCGTGAATGTCATAGACGCCTTCGGACCAAGTCACGGTCTGTTGGCCAATATCCATCCGCCATGACCCCATGGATGCCATGCGCTCGGCCTGACGGAATTGGCGTTGCAGGCGCTGTTGATCGGCATAGAGGCGATTGATGCGCGATGTGTCCTCGGCCATGGCCATGCTGGACACCATGGATTGCAGGATCGCCTCGACCCCGCGGGCCAGACCGGACAGGCGTGCAACATCGGCATCGGTAAATTCACGCGGGCGCGTGTCGATCAGGCAAAAGGCGCCAATCCCTTTGGCGTCCAATTCCGGCCGAGCGCGGACGCGCAGCGGCACGCCGGCGTAGAAACGGATCCCCGGCTCCCCCGTCACCAGACCGTTGAAGCAGAAACGCGTATCCTCGCCCGCGTCATGGACCACCAGAGGGCTGTCCTGTGCCACGGCGTGGCGGCAAAAGGATTGTTCGATCGGCGTGCCTTCGGCATCCAGCCCGAAGCGGCCGACAAAAACCTGTCGGTTTCCGTCCAGCAGGCTGACCAAAGCAATGGGCACGTCAAACAGATCGGCCGCGATGGCCGCTAATTCGGACAACGCACTATCCCGCGTTTCCACCAATTGTCGGATATAAGGCATTCAGGCCCCTCCCAAGGGTGCGTCCAAGGATTGAACGATCTTGCCTAAAAATTCGTGAACATACCTTTGTTCCGACCCTAGGTCGCATTACCCTGATACATCGGCAATAACGTTTGCGAATTCAGCAAAATGGTTTCTTTTCAGACCATTGTGCATCAACACGATCCTGCCGTCGGACGATCTAACGGGCTTGATGATGTTCATGCGGGATAATCGGCACAAATCATCTGGCGCCATCTTCCATGGGCCAGTTTTTTGACAAAGTGGGGCAACCCATTGGAATACGAGCTCACACCTGTCGAATTGACCGACAGCATGGACTGGGGATGGCCAAATTTAGATCAGAATCTGCGGCATAAGATGTCCGCATCCAAATTTGGCACATTCAGGCCGAAGAACTGGATCAGATCATCGTGCCGCAACAAGCGTGAACACTTCCCATTCCCCAATCTCCAATCGATCGACAACGGTGTTTCGGCCGTCAGGCAAAGCGCACAGAAAGTGACCAGCGCGCTCCAGCGTCATTCGCCCTTCAAAGCGGTCCATATGGAAACCACGCAAGTGTTCAGTCCAACCTCGATTGTCATCGGATAGAATGATCGGTTCAGCCCAATTGTCATCAGGCATCATCTGCACGATTGCCCCGCCCTGATCGCGCCCCAGAATCGTGCCATGCACGGTTTTCAGCCACATCGGCTCTGGAAAGGCACTCCACCCCTTGATGGCCTCATTCCAGTTTCCGCGCCAACGATCTGCACCATTGTACACGTTGTGATGCACCAAGGCCTTCATGGGATCATAAGCAATCGGGGACGATACCCGCAGAATGTCCAAAGCCGCCTGCTTCATTTCCTGTTCGAAATGCATTTCAAGACTAAAGCGCCGGCCATTTTCCGCGATTTGGCGGGCCATATCATCGTGCGTACGGCACCATTCCACTTTTTCGGCAAGATCGCTCAGATCCTGTTTGACGGGCACATAGTGCGTCCAAGGTTGAATGCGGTTATGGAACCACTGCACCCAAGGACTTTCCACCTTTATCATGCAGCACCCCAGACGCAGACGCTGGATGAAGTTCCACGAGTTCGTATTGCCGTCAATATCAATCAGGTATTTGAAATGCGCCATGTCAGTGAGAGGCAGATAGGGCTTCGTCAGGCCTTCCGCCTCGAGACGTTGGGCAATATCGGCTTTTTCACCATCCGGACATTGCACCAGCGCCACGATGCCAGCATCCGCCTGATCGCCCAATGCTTGCAATCGCCGGCACAAATCATAGCGCGGCAGGCGTTCCAGCGTTTCCATCGAGAAGCCAACCTGGTGGATGCCCGCACCATGCACCACGCCGGTGGTTGAACCGCGCCACGCAACAGCATTTCGGCGCGAGGACCACGAAGGCAAATCGGCCCCTTCGCCCAGAAAGTCCTCGTAGCCCCGTTCCATGAAATAATAGAGATCGGGGACCAGCGTAATATTGTTCCACTCCGGTCGCTTTTCCCAGGTGACGCTGGGAATATCGCGCGGACAATCCTCTCCCTGAAAGATATAGCGCAGCGAAATATCGCTTCGGCCGTTCTGCGAACAGATCAGATACGGCGTGATATACTTACGATGGAGATAGGCGATGTACCGACTCAACCTGCTTTGCGGAAGCGAAAGAGAATGGTCGGACATAACCTGCATCGCGTGGTGCCCGGCCAGATCAAAGATCGTGACCACAGACAACCAGTTATCATCCCCCAAAAGCCCCAAGGATGCAGGATTGACTTTAACAGAATCCACGTAAAATCTCGCTTTAGCAAATGTTTATGCCGGCACACCACCCTGCGCCAACAAAAGTGCATTACATGCTGTGTTCCTTGACGCCGGCCCACAACAACCAGCCAATCCCGTAAAGGAAGAAAAGTCCGGCAAAAACAGAAATGATCATTTGCAAACGCTTTGGAAACTCCGCTTTGCCCGGCATATTGGGATCCACCACACGGATCAGATAAAGCTGCTTGCGACGAGCCTCGGCCTGCGCAGCCTGATAGCGCACCGCCGCCTCGGAATAGACCTTGGCGATCTCATCGCGCTGAATAACCAACTGCTCATAATCGGAAAGACGGCTCGCAACGGAATGGTCAGACCCGGCGATCTTGCTATCCTGCCCTGCCACTTGGGATTCCAGCGCACGAACCTGCCGCGCCAATGCCTGATATTGCGGACTGGCGGGGCTTACCACACCAGCCATTGCCTGCAACCGCGCGCGGGCATCCACCAGATTGGCCGTAAGGCTGGTCACCAGGTTCAACTGGGCGCGCCCCGTGCTTTCCGGATCGACGTCGGCATTATCGCGCCGATAGGACGTCAACTTGACTTGCACCTCTGCCAATTGCTCACGTGCCTGATTCATTTCACGCAAAGAAGAGGCGATATTGTCCCGATAAGTGCGCTCATTGATGGCATTGATCTGCCGCTCACCCAATTCCAACAAGCGTTGCGCCAAGTGGTAGGAATCCTCCGGGCGGAAGCTGTGGACGGTCAAATGGAGGACTCCACTGCTCTCATCGGCCTGCACGTCGATATGGCGTTGATAATAGTCCAGCAGGCGCTCGGGCGCCGGGCGCTCTGACCACAGGCGGCTGAATATGTCTGCTTCTGGCCGGCGAAAAATACCCACCAGATCGTCCTTGTTGGCCAGTTCCTTTACGGCGTTGTGCGACAAAAGGTACTCCTGAACCATCACGGCATCTGGCCCTGTCGCACTGCCGCCGATGCTAAAGCCCAGCATCTGTCCCATGCCCGAGGTCGAGGCGACACTGTCCGAGCGGCGAACAACGAAATTTGCACTGGATTCGTACTGATCAGCGGCAAAAATCGTATAATAGCCTGCCACCGCCAACGTCGGCAAAACGACAATCAGAAAGAATGCACGGTTTTTCTGCACAATGCTCAACAGCTGAGACAGCAGACTCCCCCCCCTGCTTCGCGTACCGATCTGGGCCTTGGGTTGAATAAGTCCGTGCACTAGCAGGCACTCCATTTCAAAAATAGCAAAGTCATGAGATCAAGGGACATGAATTTCCCGCCGGATACGGCGGATTTCGATCAATCCCCAGAAGGTCAAGAAGCAAATGACACCGACCACAAAATCGATATGCATCCATTTGTCAGATGCCTGCTGGAACTGGCCATAGCGGGCCATTTCAAAAATGCCCATCATTGGATTCCAGGCCATATAAGCGCGCGCGCCGGATGGAAGGAAGGACATTGAAAACATGGCCCCACTTAACGGTCCGGTGAAATAGGTAAGTGGATGGATCAGGCGCTCCACAAAGGCGCTGCGATAGGAATAGGCCGCAACAATCATGCTCACCGCAAACGAAAATGTTCCAATGAGCACCAGAGCGCCGATCACATAAATCGGCCGTGCGGGAAAAGTGGACAAGCCGAAGATGATTCCCAGCACCTGTAACAGGATCAGCGCAGAAACAGCCGCCAAAAAGTCCAGCGTCATCTGAGCGACAATTACATCAAGAGGTTGGATCATTCGGTGATAGAGCAGAGACTCTGACGAATGGAGAATACCATCCGACCTGGTCGTGGCCGAACGGAACACCATGAACAGACAATATCCCGTCAGGATAAATGTGAAAGGCGCAATGCCATGCGACTTTTCACCATGCGTGGCCAGCGTATGCAAAAGCGTAATAACCGAAGCAAGCATCAAGGGCTCGCCAATTACCCAAAGGTAACCGATGTTGTGACGGCCATAGCGCGACTGCAAATCACGCAGCAACAAAGCACGCACCACCGCCGCCTGAACCGCCAGCCCCTCCAACAGTTGGTCCAGCCAGGAACGCTGCCCACCTTTCGAAATTTGCGTTTCCGTGCCCAAAGTCACTGTCTCCGCACGATCAGGCAAAAGGCTGCTTTTCCTGAATCATCGATGGCCAAATCCTGCGCCTCAGCAAAAGCCAAAGGCGCGACCGAGTAGCCCATTCCGATCAGGCGGAACACCCACTTTTTGATTTCATTGCGGGCATACCCCACCGATACCAATGTATTTGCGTCATAACTTATGCAGACGACCCCCAGACCTCCAACCTTCAGCCTCGATAGCCAGCCATAGAGATCATCCCACCGCATCGCCCCATCAGGGCCACCGCCTACGGCATGAGGCCACAACAGAAAATCCGCAAATTCCTGGAGGCTTTCATCCGGCACCGCGTCACGAAGCGACAAGGCAAAGCGCTGCTGCGCCAAATATTCTACGGTCGCACCGTGGATCGGGCCTAACGCCCAACCGTCAAGGCCTGCTATATCCACACCATAACAGGGCAAAGCGGCCAGGCATACCGCCTCACGCCAGTCGAGCAGCTGTTCATCGGTCGCGCCCTGCCCTTGCAATTGGCGCCATGTACAATCTTGAGAAACCGGGCGATCCCGCAAAACCGCATCATAATGAATCAGGCCCGTTGCCGGGCCTGATTCAGGAGCACCGCTCGGTTGGGCCAATAAGGATCTGGGCGCCTCGATTTCGACGGCCTCTTCATCCGCAGGCTCGTCCAACAGAATTTCGACCTTCTCCACCGACAGGTTGGTCTGTTCGGAAAAGTAGCCATACAAGGCGTAATCGACACCCTTGATCGCCTGGAAAGGGAGATAGACCTCCAAATCCTGTCGACCGTCCACCTCCAAATCGATGCGGTTACCAGCCGCAAGGCTTGGCGGATAACCTGAATCAGGGCGAAATGCATGGACGCGCACCGTCAATTCACCCTGCGAAGATTGGGCCCCGATCAACTTTAGCGAATAAATGGCACGGCCCGGACGCACCGTTTCATACCGCGTATGAAAGCAATATTGCGGGTCTGGCGAAGGCTGCCCCCCGCCAAAGCCGCTGAGCTGGCTGGCATATTCAACGAAATATGAGAAGGGGTCTATTTGACGCACCGATCAACGCCTCAGGACAAGAATAATATCTTGGTGGGGGGGCATTTGCAGGATCTGTTCCAAAGTGATGTCGACAATCCCATCGACAGGATCAACACATGACAATGAAAAACCGGGCTTCGTCAATGCCCTGACAAATTCCGCCGGATCAGCGTACCGATCTGGCGTAAACTCCAGAAGCACAGTTTTCAGCATGCCATTGTCAAGCAGACCCTGAGCCCCGGCCCAGACGATCTGCTCTGCGCCTTCTACGTCAATTTTGGCAAATTCGATGTTCGCCCAATCTGCGCGGCCATCCAATCGGGCCAACGGAACACGGGCAGCGTCCAGGGGCAGGCTCGCGTCAATCGGCACAATATGACCGTTTTTGGGATCGCCGGGCGGGACAAGCAAAGCAACTTCACCAGAATTTTCCGACCCAAGTGCGACTTGGTGCAGCGCAATGCGGGAGGAAAAGCCGTTCATGGAAATGCTGCGGTTAAGCAGACAAGCCATGCGAGGGTTAGGTTCAAAGGCATGGACCATACCGGCATCGCCCACCAGATCGGCAAGCAACAAAGCATAATAGCCCAGATTGGCCCCGATATCGGCCACAACCATGCCGGGCCGGACCAGCGAAACAAGAGCCTCTGTGACCCACATTTCCCAATAACCATCGAGCATCAGATGCGGCGAAAGCCCGAAATCCTGACTATCGACATACATTTTATATCGACCCAGCACCCGACACAGGGCGGTATTGTCGCCAAGGTATGCACTGTGACATAGACTTCGTATCGTCGCCTCATTGAGGGTCCGAGCCTCGCGTTTGAGGTCTAACGCGGAAACCAAATCCGAAACATATTCAGGAGCTTTCCCCATACCGGCCTGATGCCCGGCAAGCTTACTGACGATTTTGCGCAACATTCGGATGCAACTACCTACTGGTCAACTTTTGCGCAATCTACTAATGGCTCGAGGAACGGATTCAAATCCAATGACCCAAGCCCCGGACGCGACGAGAGAATGCGATCATGATCAAATTTCACGACGTGTCAAAAATTTACCACGCAAGAGGGCTGACGCGCCGAGTATTTTCCGGCCTGACGTTTGATATAAAGCCGGGCCAAAGTCTAGCAATTTGCGGCGCTAACGGAGCCGGCAAATCGACCCTTCTTCGATTGATCGGCGGCGTAGAATTTCCAACCGCCGGCCATATTGAGCGACAGATGAAGACATCTTGGCCGATCGGATTTGGCAGCTGCTTTCAAGGCTCCATGACCGGCGCCGACAATGCCCGCTTCATCGCTCGCATTTACCGGCATGATGAGCAGGAAGTCCTCGATTACGTCGAGGATTTTGCCCGCCTTGGGGCATATCTCAATCAACCTGTCAGCACATATTCTTCGGGCATGATTTCGCGCCTGGCTTTTGGCGTTTCGCTTGCCATTGATTTTGATTGCTATCTCGTGGACGAGGTTGCCGCGGCAGGCGACGTGCGTTTTCGCAAGCGCTGTGAGGAAGAACTCATGTTACGGCGTGACCACAGCACGCTGATCATGACGTCGCACGATCCATATATGCTTGAACAGTACTGCACGCATGGCGCGGTGTTGTATCGAGGGGCGTTAACCTTCTATGACACGGTAACCGAAGCATGCGAGGTACATCACGCGTTGCAGATGAGACATTGATCTCGTACAGCGACAGAAGGTTTTTTCCGCTCCATCCATTTCGTTTTCAAGAGATTTACCCATATTTGCAAATACTTAAATAAAATTGGGTGAATATTCATTAGTACGGCGAAAATTTCATGAAGAATCCTGGCAAGCCGCAGGTAAATTCAGATTTTACAGCAACTTCTTCAACTGCATTACACACGACTGCAGATATTGAGCATACGCGTATAAATCTGGGCCTGCTGGCAAAGGCAGAACGCAAGGCATTACGCTGGTTGGTCATCCGCGTACCCGATAGCGTGCATCCGGATCATCTGACGCTTCTGGGGGTGCTGGGCGCGATCCTGACGATGATCGGCCTGATTGCGATGAATATCGCCTACTCTTTTGTCGTTTTCGCCATTCTGGGATTATTGCTGAATTGGCTCGGCGACTCTCTCGATGGAACCTTGGCACGCTATCGACAGATTGAACGCCCTCACATCGGCTATTTCATTGATCATTCCTGCGACCTCATTTCGCAGGTCTTCATCTTTGCAGGGCTTGGCCTTTCACCGCATTTCACCATTTTTTCAGCGGTTTTGGCATTATCGATGTACATGCTCATGAGTTCCTATACCTACCTCAAGGTAATGGTTATCAAAGAGCACAATCTTTCCTACGGAGGCATGGGCGCGACAGAGCTTCGGCTTGGCATCGCTTGTTGGGCGTTGCTGGAAATTGCCATTGGTCATCAATTGGTCGACACGAAATTTATGAAATATGCGCTGCTGGATGAAGTGATCTCCATCATGTGGGTTGCCATTTTCCTATGCTTCGTTTGGATGGTTAAGGTTGACCTGGCAAAGGCAAAGACGCTTTTCGACAAGGATCCCGGCACCGACTTTGACAATCTGGGGAGTCGCTTCAAACCCTAGATTTCCCCGAACTGCGCCTTCCTTCCATAGCAAATGCGCGACCCAAAAAATGATCCGTGTTTGAAAGGGCATCGCAATCGCAATCAAATCATTGTCCTCGCCCCCTCCCCCTCCATCGACAATTGGCAGACGCGGTCTATGAGCACCCCATCCACACGACCACTCTTTCGCATCCACTCCGTGCGACGGTCCTTGCAAACGGCCGCCGCAGCCTTGTCGGTCACGACCTTGTCCGCATGCGCCAGCCTTCCGACCAGCGGCCCAACGGTTAAGCAAGTGGTCAACGAGGCCAACGCCAACAAAGCAGCCCTTCCTTTCACCTTGAAGGTGTTGGACGCCCAGACCCTGGCGTCGATCCCCACGATCACCGATCCCGGCGTGCTTCGTTTGGCCGCGTTAAATGCCAATGCGGTTACAGAGCGTGCCGACCGAATTCGCCCAGGGGACAGTCTGAGCATTTCAATCTTCGAAATCGGGGTCAGCCTGTTCGGGCGCGGGGCCATGCCGGCAACAAGCGCTGGCGCGGCCCCGGCAACCTCGACCGCGGCATCGCAAAGTTTTGTATTTCAAGTCCGTGAGGACGGCTCGATCGATTTGCCATATATCGGGACGATCCATGTATCGGGCGACTATCCCGAGCGCGTGGCCGCGATAATTCGCGGTCGGCTTAAAAGCATGTCAGAACACCCGGAAGTCACGGTCAGCATCACCGAGACTTTGCGCAATGCGGTTTATTTGGAAGGCGCGGTACAAAAATCCGGCCGATACCGCCTGACCGCAGCGCACGAAAGGTTGCTTGATGCGATAGCCCTGGCGGGGGGGGGCAGCGTCGATCCCAATGAACTGGAGGTACGCGTACAGCGCGGTGATACAGTCGTATCCGCGCCGATGCATCTGATTAATGCCGGTTCGCCCGCCAATATCAATTTGATGCCCGGCGACCGGATCGAACTGGTGCGCACCCGGCGCAGCTTCACCGTTTTTGGCGCCAGCGACAAGATCAATCAGGTCTATTTCGAAACCAAGGACGTTACATTGGCCGAAGCCATTGCACGAGCTTCCGGCCCTTCTGATTATCGCGCCAACCCTCGCGGTGTATTTCTGTGTCGATATGAACTCAACCCTGACGGCAATCCAGTTCCGGTTGTTTACCAGCTTAACATGATGAAAATGGATTCCTATTTCCTCTCTCAACGGGTGGTGATGCGCGACAAGGATGTGATCCTTTTTGCCAATTCGTCCGGAAATATGACACAGAAATTCGTTAACCTGATTAGCAACCTGTTCAGCCCGGCCATGGCCGTCCGCTATGCAGCGCAATAAGTGGATTAGATAAAGTGCGTATCGGACTTGACGGCTTTAATCTTGCGATCCCCGATGGCACGGGTGTTGCCACTTATGGCGCCTCATTGGCCAAAGTGCTGATGAAAAGCGGACATTGCGTGGAAGGGATCTTTGGAATCGATCCTGGCAAGGCCAGCGATACCTATGAGTCCCTATTTTTTGAACGCTTTGGCCAAGGGGACAAACGCGCCCTTTCGCGCAAGCGGATCGCGCGGGCCTTTATCGGTTCCCCGTGGTCCGGCCCCAATTTAACCCAGGTGCCGTTGACGGATCACGTTGATCGACGCAGTTTCGGTACGCGCTGGCCCGATTTTTCGGCATTGTGGACCAGTCCGTTGCTATTCGAACTGGCGGCCGCCCGTTTTCTGACTTTCGGTCGGATCACGCAGATCAGCGTGCCCAATCCCCCCCCGGTCATGCATTGGACATACCCTGTTCCGGTCCGAATGGTCGGCAGCCGAAATATCTATACGCTGCACGATCTGGTGCCGCTGAAGCTGCCGCACACGACGCGCGACAACAAGGTTTACTATCGCAAACTGATCAAGGCGATTCTGAAGCAGGCCGATCATATTGCGACTGTATCCGAAGCCAGTCGCAATGACATTTTGTCAATGTTCGAAATCAGCCCTGAATCGGTTACCAATACTTATCAGTCGAGCCCTATTCCTGATACTGTTGCTAATTCCAGCGAGGCAGAGGATCACGCCATGATCCAAAGCCTATTTGGTTTACCACCTCGCGATTTCTATTTGTTTTTTGGCGCAGCCGACCCCAAAAAGAACCTTGGCCGGATTGTTGATGCCTATCTTGCATCGCAAACCCAAAAACCACTTGTCATCGTTTCATCGCGCGACTGGGGCATGTCCGAGGCGAGCGGCGCGTTGGGGCCCGATGGCACCGTTTATGGCCGTAGGCCCAATCAGCAAATCATGCAGTTGAAATATCTGCCCCGTGATTTGCTGTTCCGTCTGATCCGTTCAGCAAGGGCCGTGCTTTTCACCTCGCTTTACGAAGGGTTTGGCTTGCCAGCGTTGGAAGCAATTCAGTTGGGTACGCCTGTTGTGGGATCAACCACCAGCTCCGTTCCCGAAGTTGTGGGCGAAGGCGGGCTCCTGGTTGATCCATATAGCACTCGGGATATCGCATCAGCCATTCGGGCTATCGATGAAGATGACGAAATGGTTGCCAGGCTGGCTGCAGCAGGCCTAGCGCAGTCTCGCAAATTTTCCGATGACGCCTTCATTGCCAGGTTGCACGGTATTTATGACAAGTTGGGTTGCTCTGCTCTTTAAGTCAGATCCATGAAAAGCGATGAGAGATATCATTTTGTATCATTTGCGAATTTTTGGCTGACCAAGGCATGACACGCATTATCGCATATGACCTGTGTCGACTGTTCATTGGCCCGAATTTTTTGACGCCACGCGGAATTGACCGCGTGGATCTGGCTTTGGCCAGCCACATTTTCAGCGATCCGCAGACCCCGCACATGGGCGTTTTACCAACTCCCATGGGTGTGCGCGCATATCCCGCATCAGTGACGCGTCAACTCTTGGAGCATTTGCAAAATGTCTGGAATGAAAATCCAGACACAGATGGCGACCCAAAGCTGCAATGGCTTATCAAAGACATGACCGCATCATCTCCGCACGAAGATCAATCTGCCCATTCAGGGGCAGCAGGCTTAACGCGTCTGCACGGGGCGTGGCGCCATATCAAAATGCTTCGTCAGATCGGGATCAAGATTGGCGAAAATGCGGCCCGATCCATTCCAAAAGACGCGATCTACATGAATATCGGTCAGATCGGCCTGGCTGTGCCATCCTTTTTTGAATGGTTAACTCAACGACCGGATATCACATGCGCGATGATGGTTCATGACACGATCCCACTCGACCACCCGGAACTTGTCAAGCCTTCGTCTGTCGAAAACCATGCACGCATGTTGCAGACGGCGGCACGACACGCTGATTGCTTCCTTTTTGGCACCGCCTTTGCCAAAGCTTGCGTCGACGAGGTGGTCAAACAAAAGCATCGTCGGGTCGTTCCGGGAATGGTCCGACCACTGCCAATACCTTCAGCTTTTACGCAGGTTCGAGAGGCCTTGCCCGAATTGGCCGAAAAGCACTATTTCGTGGCGATATCATCGATCGAACCTCGCAAGAACTTTGGCCTGCTTTTGCGGGTCTGGTCGCGCTTGCTGGAGAAAATGGGCGAAAACACGCCTCATCTGGTGATTGTGGGGGCACCAAGTTTAAATGCCACCCACATTCTGGCTCCGTTGGTCGAGGTGCAGGGCCTGCGGCGGCGGGTCCATGCTGTTTCCGGCCTGTCCAGTCCATCGCTTGCACGTCTTGTCGCAGGCTGTGCGGCTTTGCTCAGCCCATCTCTGGCGGAAGGCTTCGGCCTACCACTTTTGGAAGGCATTGCCATGGGCGTCCCGACGATCGCGTCGGATATTACCGCGCATCGCGAAATCGCCCATGCTACTACGACGCTGCTGCCGCCAGATAATGTCGAAGCATGGGAAGCGGCAATACTGTCTGTCGCGCGGCGCCATACGATCGACATCCCGCCCGTGCCACAGCACATGACCGAAGCCGCATTCTGCCATGATATTCTGAAGTTTGTCGAAGCAGTTCCGCCCAAAGGCAAAGGTCTGTCCAAACTTGACGGCGCACCTATCAAATTGGAGATTTCAGCATGATCACGAGGGGCAGCTTTCCTAAAAGGATCAACTTGCTTGGGAAAAGGGCTCTAACGAGAGAGGCGGATCAACAACGCGACCAGCGCAACTGGAATCGTGCAGCAGAGCTTTATCAGGAATTTCTGGATTCCGTTGGCTACAATTTTCTCACGTTTGGCTATGTCGTCCAACTGGGCAACTGCCTGAAAGAGGCCGGGCGCCTTGAAGAAGCGCTTGCCGCCTATGATCAGGCCATAAGAATCAACAGCGACAATTCCGATCTGCACCTGCAACGAGGGCACTTATTCAAGCTTTTGGGCGATATGCCCGAAGCCGCCTGGTGCTATCAACAGGCCTATAATCTTGACCCAAAAAATGAGCACGCGCGGCACGAGATCGAGGCGAGCGGTGCGCTTGCTGTGGCTGGCATTGAACTGCCGGCGGGCGGTGCCGGGCTTCACACCATCTGGTTCGATGTCACGGATTTCATTGATTACGCCCGCCACAATGTCAGCTTGAGCGGCATCCAGCGCGTTTGCGGCAATCTCATGCTCAGCGTGCAAGAGGCGCGGATCAAGGGCTATCGCATCGTCCCGGTTTTGCCGGAATATGATACGGGCCGGATTTTTTCAGTAAGCTACAACACATTTATCGAACTGGTCGAATTGTTTCATGCCACGCATGTCAATCGCGACGAAATTCTTCGCAACGTCGGCAATGTTGAACGGTCAAAATCGCTAGCCAGCCCATCTGCGGGGGATATTTTTGTCATTGCCGGCGCGTTCTGGATCATAAATCGCTATGATCGAGTGGCCGAACTTCGCCGGAACGGCATGAAATTTGGCCTATTTATTCATGACCTTATCCAGATCCGCAACAAAGACTATGTGATGCCGGATGCGGTCGACCGCTTCAACATTCAGCTTTCCGATGCTTTGGAACTTTGCGATTTCGTCCTGACCAATTCGGCCTATGTGCGCGATGACGTCAAGCTCTATCTTGAACAGACGAAACATCTTAACATTCCGGTCAAGGAAGTGCTTCTTCCAACCGAACTGAATATCGTTGAGCTTCAAAATTCCGCAGCAGAATTGAGCGACCCCAAGCTGAATTTCGTTATCGAAAACGACTATGTATTGGTCGTTTCCACCATAGAAATTCGTAAAAATCACAAGCTCTTGATCCAGGTTTGGGAAGAGCTTCGCAAAGAAATGGGTGACAAGGTCCCCTATTTGGTTTTTGTCGGCAAATGGGGTTGGCAGATCGACACCCTGCACGCCTACATCGATAATCAAGGCTATGAGGACGATTGGCTGTTCATCTTCAACGGCATTTCCGACGTGATGATGGAAACGCTCTACAAACGGGCGATGTTCACGGTCTATCCCAGCTTTGCTGAAGGTTTTGGCCTGCCGATTGGCGAAAGCCTGGCCTATGGCAAACCTTGCCTTGCCTCGAACACGACGGCCATGCCCGAGGTTGGTCGCGAATTTGTACGGTATTTTGACCCATTCGACTGGCAAACCGCGCTCGAAGCCATTAGGCGTCCCATTGTTGACCGCGCCGACCTGCAAGCATGGCAGGACAGTATCGCCAATTCGTTCAAGCCCAAAAGCTGGCGCGACTTTTGCGACGAATTTTACCAATCGGCGATTGAATGTGCCGTGGCCTCTTCCGATGATCCCGACCATGCTCTCCCGCTTCTCCCCGCTCGCCAGGTCATCACCGGCGGCGATCACGATATCCTCGTCTCGGCAGCCGAAGATCGCCCCATCATCACATTCCGCGCGGCCCGTGCACGCAACTGGCACGGTTGTGAACACTGGGGAGTGTGGACTTCTGACCGTCGCGCCGAAATTGCGTTCCGAACCGATCTGCCGGAAGGTTCGCAGGCCGAGATCTTCCTGCGCCTGCACCGCCCCAGCACGAGTGATCCAGACCCATGCGCGATTGTCGATGGCGGCGCAGGATCGACCACGGTGACGCTGACACAGCATCCGACCTACTATCGTTTTCTGGGCGCCGTCGGCCCCAACGGGACCATTCACATCAGCCTTCTGGCACGGGGCAAGTTCACCCCGCATGACCCGCGCAAGATCTATATTGGCTGGAGCGGCCTTGCCTACTGCGCCAGCGGTAACACTGCAGATCTGCAAGAAACGATCCTTCGTCTCATTCCTCGTTGACCCTGTCTCCCGGTTGACACCTTGGTTCCATATTTTTCGGAAGGGGCATAACTCGCCCCTTCCGCCAAGGGTCCGAGCCGCACGGTTGGGATGCACCAGGCGATAGCGTGCTCCCCACAGCGGCATAACTTGTTCCCCAAAGCCTCCGGCAAAACCCGTGCCGTCCACAGCGCAGGCTTGATGAAGTCGCGTCATTACCGTTCCGCCACAATGTATCAATTTTCGATCAAATCAGCCGCCAACACCTCTGGATCAGCGCCAGATCGATCACGATAACATCGATTTTGCATTCAGTTCGCCAAGACAGGCCATTGGGAAACTGGCATCGCCATCGTCGGCACTTGCAGAGCGACGACGGACGATGGAATTCAGAAAATTCGACATTGCCGGCCCGGTTGAAATCATCCCCAAAAAGCTGGGCGATGAACGTGGTTACTTTGCCGAGGTTTTCCGCGAAGACCTGTTTTCGCAGGCCGCTGGCACGGTAAGCTTTGTTCAGGAAAACCAGTCGCTGTCGGCCCGCGTGGGCACGATCCGGGGCCTGCATTTCCAATCCAACCCCATGGCGCAGGGCAAATTGGTGCGATGCGCGGCCGGCGCCATTCTGGATGTGGCGGTCGATATCCGCCATGGTTCGTCCACCTTTGGCCGATGGATCGCGGTCGAACTGACGCCCGAAAAATGCAACCAATTGTGGGTGCCGACCGGCTTTGCCCATGGGTTCTGCACGCTCAAACCCGACACCATCGTCGCCTATAAGGTGACGCAATATTACAGCCCCGACCATGACAAGGGCGTGATGTGGAACGACCCCGCCATTGGCGTTGCATGGCCCGACCTGGCCGATCCGGCCACTCTTTCGGGCAAGGACAAGGTGCAGCCGCTGCTGGCCGACCTGCCCCCCTATTTCAGCGATAAAGGACTGGTCGGATGCGCGTAATCGTCACGGGCGGGGCGGGCTTCATTGGGTCGGCGCTGGTGCGTCATCTGGTGCTGGAACGCGGGTTTGATGTGCTGACCATCGATGCGCTGACCTATGCGGGCAATCTGGGCTCGCTGCGCGCGGTGGAGGGGCGCGGCAACCACCGCTTCCTGCACGCCGATATTCGCGATGGCGGCGCCATGGCCCGCGCCATCGCCGATTTCCGGCCCGACCGCATCATGCACCTGGCCGCGGAAAGCCATGTGGACCGTTCGATCACGGGCGCGGCGGATTTCATCCTGACCAATGTGGTGGGCACCTTCACCCTGCTGGAGGCGGCCCGCACCTATTGGAACGGGCTGACGGACGCGGCCAAGGCGGCGTTTCGCTTTCTCCACGTTTCCACGGACGAGGTTTATGGCAGCCTCGACCATGATCCGGGCGCGCTGTTTCAGGAAACCACGCCCTATGATCCCTCCTCGCCCTATTCGGCGTCCAAGGCGGCCAGCGATCATCTGGCCAAGGCATGGCACCGCACCTATGGCTTGCCGGTGGTGGTGTCCAATTGCTCGAACAATTACGGGCCTTATCATTTCCCGGAAAAGCTGATCCCGCTCACCATCCTCAACGCGCTGGCGGGGCGGGAATTGCCGGTTTACGGCGCGGGCGAAAATATCCGCGACTGGCTCTATGTCGAAGATCACGCGCGGGCGCTCGACCTCATCATCGAACGGGGCAGGCCGGGGGAAACCTATAATGTCGGCGGGCGCAATGAACGCCGCAACATCGACGTTGTGCGCCGCATTTGTCAGGTTCTTGACCGACTGGTGCCGGGTGACGCCCCGCGTGACGGGCTGATCCGTTTCGTCACCGACCGGCCCGGCCATGATGCGCGCTATGCCATTGACGCGACAAAGCTGGAAAATGAATTGGGATGGCGCGCGCAGGAAAATTTCGACAGCGGCATTGAAAAGACCGTCCAATGGTATCTGGACAATGCATGGTGGTGGCAACCGCTGCGCAAGGATTATGATGGCGAACGGTTGGGATTGCTGGAGAAATCTGCGTGAGGATCGCGGTGACAGGCAAGACCGGGCAGGTCGTGACATCCCTGATCGAGCGCGCGGGCAAAGGCGTGACGATCATCCCGCTGGGCCGGCCGGAGATGGATCTGGCCAATCAGGCGACAATTGCCCCGGCATTGGCGGCGGCACGGGCGGATGTTGTCGTGTCGGCGGCGGCCTATACCGCGGTTGATCGCGCCGAAAGCGAGGCCGAGGCCGCCTTTGCCATCAATGCCACGGGCGCGGGCGCTGTGGCTGCGGCGGCCAGCGCGTTGGGCCTGCCGCTGATCCATATTTCCACCGATTATGTCTTTGATGGATCCAAATCGGAGGCATATTGGGAAAGTGATCCGGTCGCCCCGCTGGGCGTTTATGGCGCGTCAAAGCTGGCCGGGGAACAGGCGGTGATAAAGGCCGCGCCTGACGCCGTAATCCTGCGCACGGCATGGGTCTACAGCCCGTTTGGCGCGAATTTCGTCAAAACCATGCTGCGCCTTGCCGAAACGCGTGAGGAACTGGGCGTGGTCGCCGATCAGATCGGCAATCCGACCAGCGCGCTCGACATTGCCGATGCCGTACTGGCGATGGCACAGCGACTTTGTCGCGAACCGGCGCAGGCGCCCCGCGGCACCTTTCACATGACCGGCGGGGGCGAGGCGAGCTGGGCCGATCTGGCCGAAGCCATCTTTGCCATCAGCGCCGAATGCGGCGGCCCGTCAGCCCGTGTGCGCCGGATCAGCACCGCCGATTATCCCACCCCGGCGGCGCGGCCCGCCAATTCACGGATGGACGCAACGCGCCTCCACCAATCCTACGGACTGCGCCTGCCCGATTGGCGCGCGTCGATCGTCACCACCGTCACTCGCTTGGTCAAGCAGAAGGAAGCACTGGCATGAAGGGTATCATTCTGGCCGGGGGCAGCGGCACGCGCCTGTATCCGATGACGCTCTCGCTGTCGAAACAGTTGATGCCGGTCTATGACAAGCCGATGATCTATTATCCGCTGACCACGCTGATGCTGGCCGGGATTCGGGACATTTTGATCATCACCACGCCCCATGATGCGCCCGCGTTTCAGCATTTGCTGGGCGACGGGGCGCAATGGGGCCTGTCGCTGACCTATGCGGTCCAGCCGGAACCCAAAGGGTTGGCGCAGGCTTATACGATTGGTGCCGATTTCGTGGCGGGCGGGCCGTCGTGTCTGGTTTTGGGCGACAATATCTTTTTCGGCCACGGTTTACCCGATCAAATGCGCCGGGTGCGTCAGACATTGGATGGCGCAGCGGTCTTTGCCTATCACGTGGCCGACCCGGAACGCTATGGCGTGGTCGAATTCGATGAACACCGCCGCGCCATTTCCATCGAGGAAAAGCCCGTTGCGCCCAAATCGAACTGGGCGGTGACGGGGCTGTATTTCTATGACGCTGATGTGGTCGATATTGCCGCCAATCTGCGCCCTTCCCCACGTGGAGAGCTGGAGATCACCGACATCAACCGCGCCTATCTGGAACGTGGGCAATTGAGCGTAATGGAAATGGGGCGCGGTTATGCCTGGCTTGACACCGGCACACCCGACAGCCTTTTGGAAGCGGCCGAATTCGTCGCCACGCTGGAACGACGCCAAGGCATGAAGATCGCCTGTCCGGAAGAAATCGCATGGCACATGGGCTTTATCGACGACACCGGTCTTGAACGCGCCACAACCCGGCTGGGCAAGGGCAATTACGCCACGTATCTGCACCAATTGCTCAAGGCTAAACGGCAATATTTGACGACGGAATCCCGCGATATTGCGGGAAGGCGCCAACATAAAAGGTCGATGGCCAATGTAGCATAAGGGTAAGATCACTTGGGCATTCTGGCCGCGATTGTCTTGCGCACATCGTTCTGGGCCTTGCGCCCTTTCTCATAAGCCTATCAGCAGCATTCGTTTTTTCGCGTTCTTGGGCGCGCCTATCTTTGGATCACCAACAAGCCTGGAGATCCATCATGCCCCAAACCCGCCAACTTCACTTCGGCGCCATTCTTGAAGGCGTGGGCACCGATCAGAATGGCTGGCGCGATCCGGCGCTGCCTTCGGACGCCAGCATCAACATCGACTGGTATATCGAGAATGCGAAGAAGGCCGAAGCCTCGCTCTTCGACCTCGTGTTCATTGTCGACAGCCCCTATATCACCCCCGACACCGCGCCCCATTTCCTCAACCGGCTTGAACCGCTCACCCTGCTTTCGGCGCTGGCCACGCATACCAGCCGGATCGGTCTGGTGGGCACGCTGACGACGTCCTATTGGGAGCCGTATAATGTGGCGCGCCAGTTCGGCAGTCTCGACCATATCAGCCGTGGCCGCGCGGGGTGGAATGTCGTCACCACCGGGCTTGAGGGCGCGGCGCGTAATTACAGCCGTGATGAACATTTCGACCATGCCGAACGCTATGACCGCGCGCTGGAATTCGTCCGCGTGGTGCAGGGATTGTGGGATTCCTATGAGGATGACGCCTTTCCGCGCGACAAGGCGGGCGGCGTGTTCCTCGACAAGGTCAAGCAGCACAAGCTGGGTCACAAGGGCAAATTTTTCCGCGTCGATGGCCCCTTGGCGCTGGAACGCAGCGCACAGGGCCAGCCGGTGATCTTTCAGGCGGGCGACAGCGATGCAGGCCGCAACCTGGGCGCCCAGATTGCCGAGGGCACCTTTGCCGCCGCGCAGGACATCGAAAGCGCCCAGCACTATTACGCTGATCTCAAATCCCGCGCCGCCGCGCTGGGGCGCAATCCCGATCATATCGTTGTGCTGCCCGGCCTGTTTCCCACCATCGCCGACACCGACGAGGAAGCCCAGCGCCTGCATGCCGCGCAGGAGGAAGCGCTCAGCATCGACAAGCTGCTGGTGGGCCTGGGCCGCGCCTTCAACTATCACGATTTCCGTCAGTATGATCTTGACGCCCCCTTCCCCGACCTGTCGGGCGTGACGCTCAACAGTTACAAGGGCCATGCCGAAAGGATCATCCGCATCGCACGCGAAAAAGGTTATACGCTGCGACAGGCCGCATGGGAGCTGGGGCGCTGGCGATCGCCCTTTATCGGTTCGCCCGAAACCATTGCCGACGAGATCGAGCGCTGGTTCACCGGCCGCGCCGCCGATGGGTTCAACCTGCGCGTCACCAATCCGCGCGATTTCCAGATCTTCCGCGAGCGCGTGATTCCGATCCTGCAACAGCGCGGCCTGTTCCGCACCCGCTATGAGGCCGACACTCTGCGCGGCCATCTGGGCATTCCCGTGCCGGAAAATCGCAACGCCGCCCCCATGGCCACGGCGGCGGAGTAAGAAGATGCGGCGGCAGGGGACATCCCCCGCCGCCGCCGACTATTCCATCAATCCGGGCGCCACCAATGCGCCCACATCCACCCGGCGCGGCAAAACGCCATAATCGCTGTAAAACCGATCCGCCGCGCGCTGCACACTGGCCAAAAAAGCCGCATCGGGCGCGCGCAGCCCCGGTGTCTGCCGGCGCACCAACCGGCCCACCAGCGCCGCATCCACACCGGTCTGGCGAGCATAAAGCGCGGCATAATCATCCATATGCTGCGCGCACCAGCCATCGGCCCGCGCCATCCGACGCAGCACATCACGCAGGGCTTCGCGCCTGGCCGGATTGTCCAGCGCCGCCTCGCTTACCGCGATCACCGAATAGCCCGGCCCGATACCCCGCCCATCGCGAAGGATGCGCGCGCCCGCTGCCTCGGCGCGCAATTGATAGACGCCGAAAGTGGCCCATGCGGCAATCTGGCCATTGGCAAAGGCGCTGGCCGCCTCCACCGGGGGCATGAAGCTGATCTTCACCTGATCGGGCTTCAGCCCCGCCTCGCGCAAGGCTTCCAGCAAGAGATAATGCGAGATCGAGCCGCGCGCGGTGGAGACCACCACCTGCCGCCCCGCCAGATCGGCCACGCGCGCGATGGACGAGCCGCCCGGCACGATCACCGCCATGGCTTCGGGCGCAAATTGGCCGATCGCGGCGATTTTCAACCGGCACCCGGCAGCGGCGGCCAGCACAATCGGCAGATCGCCCGCAGGCGCCGTATCCACCGCCCCCGCGTTCAGTGCCTCCAGCAAGGGGGCCGCGCCCTGAAAGCTGGCCCATGTGATCGGATAGGTCACGCCGTCCAGCGCCTTGGCCGCCTCCAGCCGCCCCTGCACCAGATGCACCTGATCGCCCAGCACCAGCCCCTTGGCCCCGCGATGGCAGGCCGCCAGCCCCGGCAAAACGCCGAGGCTGGCCACCATGCCACCCAGAAAGCCGCGCCGATCAGAAAGCAAGCGCGAGCCGTCCATAATAATAACCTCCATTGGTGTTATAGGGCGCCGGGCCGTAATAGCCTTGGCCGGTCTGCGGGCTGCCGGGGCCGTTCAATTCGGTGCGCACATTGAAAAGATTGGTCGCGCCCACTTGCAACGTGGCAAAGCGGGTCACCTTGGCCGAAACGCTGGCGTCGGTGATCCAGCGCGGGCCGAAATGGCGATCATCGCCGCTGGCCTGACGATACCAATAGGCGCCATAGAGCGTGGTCCCCGCATTGACCGCGAAAATGCCCTTTTGCCATGCGCCATTAAAGGTCAGCTTTACATTGGGGTTGAGCGAGGTCAGTTCGCCCCGCCGGTCGCCCCCGAAAAAGACCGAGCCGGACGACAGCGCCACATTGGCAAGCGCAGCCGGCAGCGGCGCCACCCAATCCAGCTTGGTCTTATTATAGTCAAAGGCCGCCGTCAGGTTCAGCTTGCCCAAGCGGGCCAGATCGAGCCGATAGTCGGCCACCAGATCCACGCCATAGGTGGTGGTGTTGGCGGCGTTGAAGAAATATTCGGCCTGAATGCCGCTGCCCGAAACGCCATTGGCATTCAGGATCGCATCAATCCCGCCGCCATAAAGCCGCCCGGAGCGTTCGATGCGGTTGTGGATACGGATCCAATAACCATCAAGCGTCAGGCTGAGATTGCGCTGCGGGGCAAAGACCAGCCCCAGCCCGGCGTTGAGCGTGCGCTCGGCCTTGAGCGGCTGCGCCCCCAGCGCCCGGCCCAGCGCCGAATTGGCATTCACCAGCTTGGCCACGCTGGGCTGCGACACGGAAACGCCATTGACCGAGACGACCGAGGTGCGCCCATCGGTCTGGGTATAGCCGGTCTGGGTCAGCGATGGCGCGCGAAAGCCTGTGCCCACCGTGCCGCGAAGGGCCAGCGTGGGGGTGAAATCATAGCGCGAGTTGAGCTTGACCGAGAGCGGATTGCCCGAAGAATCGCTGTATTGTTCGGCCCGCACCGCCGCATCCACCAGCCATTTCTCGGTCGGCTTGATCGTGACATCGACATATTGCGCCGAAACATGGCGGCTGGTCCTTTGCGCATCGCTGTCCGAAAGCACGATGGCGCCCTGCACCACCGGCGAGGCCAGCGCGCCCACATTCCAGTCATAGGTCTGGTCGCCCGCCTTGTAGAAATAGCTGGCCTCCTGCCATGCCAATTTGTCGCCCGCCCAGGTCTGAAAGGCATCCTCGCGATATTCCGCGCCCAGAGCCAGCGTGATCGGCGCCGACAGGCCGACATCGAAATCGCGCGTCACATCCAGATTGTTGACCCATTGGCGCGTTTCAAACGTGGCCAGATTGGGCCAGAAGGTTGGGCTGGTCGGCCCCAGCGCCGGGCGCAGATTGACGCCGGACCATTCATGGTTGCGGTTTTTGCCATAATCGCTGGACAGATCGACATGCCACGCGCCCAGATTGCCGCGCAGGCCCAGTGTGGCTTCAAAATCATGTTCGTTGAAATTGATGACCGGGTAATAGCCATCGGGATAAATGGCCGAAAAATTGGCCGTCCCATTGGCGCGCCGATAATTGTTGCCCACCGCCGATGTGCGGTGCGAATAGGTGGCAAAGCCATAGGCCTCCACCCCGCCCAGCGGCAAGGCAGCGGTCAGCGCAATGTCATGGGCGGCAATCTTGGGGTCGCCATTGTGTGCGCCATCGCGGCTCCATGCGGCATTTTGCGCCGCGCCCGCCGCGATATTGCTGTTCACCTGTGCCAGCGAAAGCCCGCTGGCCGCCGCCACGCCCGCCGCCGTTTTGCCCGCGGGTATGCCATAGGCGTTGGTGTCCGTGGCCAGCAGCGTCCACCAGTTCATGCCGCGAAAGCGCAGATCCGCCGCGATATGCACATAGCCGCCATCGCCCAGTTCATGGCCATAGGCGGCCTGTGCCTTCCAGCTGGAACGGTCGCCCCGGCCATTATAGCTTTCGCCATAGGTGAAATCGGCCTTGAAGCCCAAGCTGTGGTCCAGATTGAGGTTGAACACGCCCGCGATGGCGTCCGACCCATATTGTGCGGCGGCGGAATCTTTCAGCAATTCCACCTTGCCTACGGCAATGCCAGGGATCAGATCGAGGTCGGGCGAATTGGCGCCGCTGGTGTCCTTGGGCGCGGCATTGGCCATCAGGCTGGAATTGTGACGCCTTTTGCCATTGACCAGCACCAGCGTATAGGCCGAGGCCAGCCCGCGATTGTTGATATTGCGCACCACCGAAAAGAAGCCCGCGTCATTGGCGCCAAAATTGAGCGAGGGCAGCAGCTTGGTCAGCCCTTCGGTCAGGCCCACGCTGCCGGTCTGGGCGAATTTGGCGCCGTCCACCACCTCGATGGGCGCGGGGCTGTCGGTGACGGTGCGCGGAATGCCGCGCAGGCCGGTGACGACAATATCCTTGGCATCGGCGGGCGCATCGGAGGGTACGGGGGAGGGCACGGGGGCGGCATCTTCCGCACAGGCCAGTTGTGGCACCGCGGCGATGGCAAGACCGGCCCCACCCAACAGGATGGCGCGCAGCCCATCGGCGATCTTCATACTCTATCCTTTTTGTTGAGATTTTGCCGGACGTCTAACGTTCCCGCCGTGATGCGGCCAATGAAGCATGGCCGCGCCATCTTGAGTTTTGTGAATAGACGGCGCGCGGGCATCTGTGGCCCGCGCGCCGCAATGTTTATGCCGCGTTTCGCGCGTTGCGGGCCGCGGTGTAACGGTTGACCGGCTTGTCCAGCCCCAGCGTCTCGCGGAAGGTGGCGCCATAGCCGGTCTTGTAAATGCCGCGCGCCTGCAACAGCGGCACGACCTGTTCGACGAACACTTCCAATTGACCGGGCAGCGATTCAAACAGGTTAAACCCGTCCGAAGCACGGCTTTCCAGCCAGAGCTGGAACTTGTCGGCGATCTGTTCGGGCGTGCCGCTGAAATGGTTGCGCGGGGTGGCCACTTTCAAGGCGATTTCACGCAGGGTCAGCCCCTGATTGGCCCAGCCCAGCACCCGCAGCGAGGCCGACTGGTTCGATTTCAGCCCCTCATCGGCCACTTGCGTTGGAAAAGGACCATCGGGGTCATAGACGCTGAAATTATGATCGTTGAACGAGCGGCCCAGCGCCCGCAACGCATTTTCCAGCGTGACGAGGCTGGAGAGTTCCTCCTGCAGGCGTGCCACTTCCTCCTCGCTGCTGCCGATAATGGGCCGCGCGCCGGGCACGATGAACAGCTTTTCCGGGTCGCGCCCAAAACCGCGCGCCCGCGATTTCACATCGGCGTAAAAGAGCTTGGCCTCCTCAATATCTTCCTGATGGGTGAAGATCGCTTCGGCGCTTTTGGCCGCGAAATTACGGCCATCTTCGCTCGATCCGGCCTGAAAGATCACCGGCTGCCCCTGCGGGCTGCGCGAGATGTTGAGCGGCCCCTTGACCGAGAGGAACTCGCCCTTGTGGTTGAGTTCATGCAAGCGGTCGGGGTCAAGAAACTGGCCGCTGGCCTTGTCGCGCACCAGCGCGTCATCTTCCCAGCTGTCCCACAGGCCCTGCACGACATCGAGATATTCCGCCGCCAGACGATAGCGCGTGTCATGGCCCAGATGTTCGGCCTTGCCATAATTGGCCGCGCTGCCCTCCAGCCAAGAGGTGACGACATTCCACCCAGCGCGGCCCCCGCTGATATGGTCGAGCGAGGCAAACTGGCGGGCCAGATTATAGGGTTCGTTGTAAGTCACCGTCGAGGTGCCCACCAGACCGATGTGATCCGTCACCGCCGCCAGCGCGGAAAGCATGGTGAGCGGCTCGATACGGTTGAGATAATGCGGGCTGGAGCGGGCATTGATCGAAACGCTGTCGGCGATGAACAGATAATCGAACAGGCCCTTTTCCGCCGCCTGCGCCTGTCGCTTGTAAAAGGGCAGGCTGGTGGAGGCATCGACCTGCGCGTCGGGATGGCGCCAGTCGTCCCAGCCGGGGCCGACGCCATGCAGAATGAAACCCAGACGAAGTTGGCGTTTGTTGGTCATTTGTGCGTTCCTTAAATGTCAAAACCGGGCAGGGTCCGCTGCACCTTGCGCAGCACGGCCTCCCAAACGAGTTCGCCATGGCTCTTGGCCCCTTGCGCGGCGCGCGCGGCAGAAGGAGGCGCGGCAATCTGGCGCTTGGCCTCCTCGATCGCGAAATCGGGCGCCAGCAGCGCATGGTCGCGCCCGCCCGCCAGAGCCGCCACCTGCGCGCTGCAGGCTTCTTCCAGCTGATAGATCGCCGCCCATGCCTCGCCCGCCGTGCGGCCCAGCGCCAGCGTGCCATGGTTGCGCAGCAGCAGAAATTGCTTGTCCGCGCCAAGGTCGGCCTGCAACCGCTCGCGCTCGTCCAGATTGAGCGCCACGCCTTCGTAATCGTGATAGCCAAGCCGCGGGATGATATAGAGCGCGCGCTGCGAGAGCGGCAGCAGCCCTTCGGCATGGGCCGAGGCCCCCATCCCGTCGCGGGTGTGGAAATGGGCGATCCACTGCGCATCCTCGCGCACAGCATGGATGGCCGAATGGATCACATAGCCGGCATAGTTGATGCCATAATCGCTCTGGCCGATGATATTGCCGTCCAGATCGACCTTCACAAGGCTGGAGGCGGTGATTTCATCAAAGGTGAGGCCGAAAGGGTTGATCAGGAAATGATGATCCGGCCCCGGCACACGCGCGGTGATATGGGTGTAGAGGAAATCATCATAATCATAAATGGCCGCGATACGGTAGAAAGCCGCCAGATCGACGCGGGTCTGCCATTCGGCATCGGATATGCCGCCGGGGCGTGTATCGGCCACGGTACGTTCTAAGACGGTTGCCATAGGGTTGCTCCTTGGAAACGGGGTTTTTAGATGACGAAAAAGCCGTGGGTGCCGTCGCGCTCCAATTGGGCGACGAGGCCATATTCCCAGTCGAGATAGGCCTGCATGGCCGCCTGGGCATTGTCGGTGCCTTCATAGGGGCGCTTGTAGCGGCCCTCGGCCCCGCGCGGGGGCGGGGCGGCATCGGGGCCGATTTCCAGATCACCGGACAGCCCGCCATCGAGGACATAGACCTCCCAGCCAAGCTGGGCGAGCCAGGAGGCGGTCATATCGGCGCGGGGGCCAAGATCATCGCAGAGCACAAGGCGAGCGCCGCGCACGGGCACGAAATGGTCGGTTTCCTGCACCAGTTGCCCGCCCTGCGCATTGCGGAAACCGGGCAGATGGCCTGCGGCATAATCCTCGGGCAGGCGGACATCATATTGGTAAAGCGTGCGGGCGGTATCGGCGCGCAAAAGGGCCAGTTCCGCCGCATCGATCCGCTTGACACCCGCGCGATAGGCCACCTCGCGGGCCTTTTGGCGGGCCTCGTCGATGAACGCGCCCTCGGGCAAGTCGGCGCGGCGCTGTTGTCCGGTTTCCAGTTCCTGCCCCGCCAAAGTCCAGCCGATCGTGCCATTGCGCAGCGCATAGATCCGGTTGGGCAGGCCAGCGTTGACCAGCGATTGCGCGCCGATGATGCTGCGCGTGCGGCCCGCACAATTGACGATGATCGTGGTGTCGGGATCGGGCGCCGCCGCGCGGGCGCGCAGCACCAGTTCGGCGCCGGGGCTGGAGAGGCTGCCCGGAATGTTCATCGTGGCATATTCATCGAACCGGCGCGCGTCGAGAATGGCGATATCGGCCTTTTCCTCAATCAGCGCATAGACATCCTGCGCGGGCAGACTGGGCGTATGGCGGCGGTGTTCGACCAGCTCGCCAAAGGCTTTGGAATAGCTGTTCACATCCTCAAACAGCTCATAACCCGCCGCGCGCCAGCCCGAAAGGCCACCTGCCAGCGCATCGACCTGTGTAAAGCCCAGTGCCCGCAAATGGGCCAGCCCGGCTTCGGTCAGATCCTCGCCATTATCATAGACGACAATCGGTACATCCTTGCGCGGCAGCCGCCATTCGGCCTCGGCCGCGATGCGCCGCAGCGGGATTTGCGCGGCAAACAGCGGATGGCCCAGCGCGAATTCGGCTTCCTCGCGCAGGTCAATCAGCGCGATTTCCTCGCGCGCGATCAACGCCTTGCGAACATCATGGGGCGTAACAGTCATTTGGAGAGATCCCACAGATTAGGCAGGCTGGCATTGGCATAACCCGAGATGAAGGGCCGCGCCGCGCCATCCGGCGTGAAGGTTGAGCGACGCACCGCGCCGATATTGCCGCCATAGACATGGATCGAAATCGAGGGCTGATCCGTCAGCGCATTCGACACCTGATGGATGTCGCCGCGCGCCAGGCTCAGGGCCTCCACCTCGCCGGGCAAGAGCGGAAGCGGAGGCCCTTCCGGGGCCAGTGAGCCATCGCTCTGGCGGCGGAAATTGCGGGCGTTTTCCTGCCCTCGAAGCATACCGACCAAGCCCCAGACCGTGTGATCATGGATCGGCGTGCCCTGCCCCGGCCCCCAGACGAAGGAGACGACGCAAAAGCGTTCGCGGCTGTCGCAATGGAGCAGATATTGCTGATAGCGTTCGGGCGAAGGCGCGGCATAGGCTTGCGGAAGCCAGTCGTCATGGGCGACCAGCTGCGCCAACAGCGCTCCGCCCTCGGCAAGGATCACCTCCTCATCCTGTGTCCGGTCCAGCAGGGCCGCCAGCGAGGTGATAAAATCGCGCAGGCGGGTGATGCTCATGCCTCGCCCCCTTGCGGAAAAGGCACAAGGTTGGCGCCCACATCGACGGCGGAAAGCTCCTCGCCTTCGGGCACTTCGCAGCCCAGATGGCCCAGCAGGCGCTGGCGCAGATGGCGGCCCACCTCGCCGCGCTGGCCGCGCTCGGCGGTGATGCGCTCCTCGGCCACGATCCGGCCGGCATCCAGCACGATGATACGGTCGGCCAAGGCCACCGCCTCGTCCACATCATGCGTCACCATCAGCACGGCGGGGCGGTGTTGACGCCACAGTTCCAGCACCAGCCCATGCATCTTGATACGGGTCAGCGCATCGAGCGCGGCAAAGGGTTCGTCGAGCAGCAGCAGTTCCGGCTCGCGCACCAAGGCCCGCGCCAAAGCCACGCGCTGCGCCTCGCCGCCCGAAAGCGTGAGCGGCCATGCGTCAAGCCGGTGGCCCAGCCCCACCTCGCGCAGCGCGGCCTGCGCTCGCTCGCGCACATTGGCGCCCTTCAGGCCCAGCGCCACATTGCGCCATACCTTCTTCCACGGCAGCAGGCGGGCATCCTGAAACACCACGGCGCGGCTTTGCGGCACCACGACGTCCTGATCCCCCGGATCATCAAGCCCCGCCAGCGTGCGCAGCAAGGTCGTCTTGCCCCCGCCCGAACGGCCCAGCAGCGCAACAAATTCGCCCGGCGCAATATCCAGATCGAGCCGGTCGATCACGGTATTCCGGCCAAATTGGCGGGTGAACTGGCGCAGGCGCACAAGGCCGCGAGGGGCGCGTCGCGCCGCCGGAGCAGAAGCCGTCTCGGCACGGAAATCCAGATAGGTCAATTGCGCTTCCATGGGGGATTATCCTTTCAGGCTTCGACCAGCGAGGGGCGCCATGCCAGCGCGCGACGCTCGATCAGGCGCACCAGCCCATCCGCGCCAAGGCCCAGCGCGGCATAGACCAGCAGGCAGACCACGATGATGTCGGTGCGCATGAAGTCGCGCGCATTGTTGACCAGATAGCCCAGCCCCGCCGAGGCGTTGATCTGTTCGGCCACCACCAGCACAAGGATCGAAACCGACAGCGAATAGCGCAGCCCGGTCAACAGCGCAGGCAGCGCGCCCGGCAGCACGACATGCCAGATCACCTCGGCCTTCGAGAGGCCGAAACTGCGTGCGCCCTCGATCAGCCGCACGTCCACCCCGCGAATGCCGGCATAGAGGTTCAAATAGACCGGAAAAATCGTGGCAAAGGCGATCAGCGCCACCTTGGGCGTTTCGCCAATGCCAAACCACACGATGAACAAAGGCGTAAGCGCCAGCGTGGGGATCGTGCGCTTGATCTGCATGATCGGGTCGACCGCCGCCTCGCCTTTTTTGGACAGGCCCGCCACCAGCGCCAGCACAATGCCAAACGACACGCCAATGGACAGGCCCACCGCCACGCGCAGGAAAGAGACAAACAGATTGTCCGGCAATTCGCCCGAAACGATCATGCCAAACAGCGTGGCCACCACTTCTGATGGTGCGGCCAGCGTGCGCTCGGGGATCAGGCCAACACGCGATCCGGCCTCCCACAAGGCCAGAAAGGCGAGCGGGGAAACCCAATGCGAAAGGGCCAGGCGTTTATGGATAGTGGCAAAAGTGGGAGAGGTGAAAATGGACATGGGCAGACTCGATGTGATGACGGCCCCAGCACAGCCTCACAAACTCTACTCATTCAATTGAGTTTGCCTCATAACCTATCAGCCTTGCTCATAAACCGCGCATGATCCGCGAAAATCAGCGCTTTTCGACGTGGCGATAGAATTGCTTGCCCCCCTCTTATCTCTACTACTTTGATTGAGTTTATGCCCTGTGCCAAAAAACGCCGCTCTATACGCAAGGATTCCCGATGCCCGTCAATCTGCCCACCAATCTGCTGCGCAGCTTCGTTGCCATTGTTGACACTGGCTCGATGCTCAACGCTTCGGAAAAGGTGTTTGTCACGCAAAGCGCGCTGTCTTTACAGATCAAACGGCTGGAGGAATTGCTGCAACAAAGCCTGTTCCACCGCGATGGCCGCCGCCTGATCCTGACCCAGGCGGGCGAACTGATGCTGGACTATGCGCGCAAAGTGCTGATCCTGCATGATGAAGCGGTGAGGATGGTGACAGCGGGCCATTTTGCAGGCCCCGCGCGCATCGGCATGGTACAGGATTTTGCTGAAACGCTGCTCTCCGGCCTGCTGGCACAATTTGCCGAACTGCATCCAGAGGCCCAGATCTATTCGCGCATCGCGGGCACCGCCGAACTGCTCTCCATGCTGGAGCGGCGCCAGCTCGACATTGTGCTGGGCTTTGCCGCGGGCAATGACCCCCATGCCATCGCCCATGCCGATATGGCGTGGTATGGCAAGCATGACCTGCTTTCCCTGCCCACCCTGCCGCTGGCCGTGCTCGAGCCGCCCTGCCGCTTTCGCGAGGCGGCGATACGGGCGTTGGAGGACGCAGGCATCCCCTATCGGATAACGGTCGAAACGCCCAACCTCACCACCCTGCGCGCGGCGGTGGATGCAGGGCTGGGCATCACTTGCCGCACCCATCTGTTTCTGAAAGACACGCCGCTGGAGATCAACGGGCTTGCGGCCCTTCCGCGTGTGTCCTGCGTGTTGCAATCCGCGCCCGGTCTGGAGGGCGCCACCGCCCGTCTGGCCACGCTGTTGCGCGAGGTGGTGGCGGGGACGCAGGCCGAAGCCTTATAAATTATCCTCAAGCGGGGCGATGCGCTTCTCGCTGTCGAGCGGCCGGCATATGGACCTATGTCTGGGCCTTCAACCGCAAGAGGCCCATGCCCCATGACCATCAAAACCCTTGCCCAACGCTTTGCCCAGCTTCAGGCCGAACGCGAGCGTACATGGCCGCCCGAACAATTGACCAAAAATGCCCAGCAACGCGCCGCTCTGGTCGCCGCCTTTAATCCCGCCGCCGTGGCGCAATCGGGCCATCGGCTGCCCGATGTCAGGCTGATCGATCGGGATGGGGCTTCATTCGCGCTGTCCCTGTTGGTGGCGCATGGTCCGGCGGTGCTGATCTTTTTCCGCTTTGGCGGTTGCCCGGCGTGCAACATCGCTCTGCCCTATTATGACGAAACCCTGGCCGCGCCGCTCACGGCATCTGGCATTCCGCTGATCGCGGTCAGCGCGCAAAACCCGGTGGACCCCGGCATGGCGGATCGCCATGGCCTGAGCTTTCCGGTGGCGGCCGACCCCGATTATGCGCTTGCCCGCGCGCTGGGGATTACCTTTCTGCCGCTCGATCAACCGGCCGTAAACCCGGGCGAGAGCTGGATCGGGGCCACGCTGGGCACCTATTCCTATGAAATTGATCAACCCGCCGTTTTGATCGTCAACCCGGATCTGACGGTGCGCCGCCTCTGGGTCAGCCCCGATTGGCTGGCGCGAACCGAGGCAGAGGAAGTCCTGACCGCCCTGCCGGAAATCTCCGCGCCCGCAGCGGCCTGATAAACCGGGGGCGGGCCGCCAGCCCGCCTCCTTCAATAGCCCCGCACCGGGTCCACCACATCCGAAGGCGTGGCCCCTTGCGCGAACAGGATGAGATCCTGCGTCAGCTTTTCCAGCAGGCGAGAGCGCGCCACCAGATAATTGGCCGAAATATGCGGTGTCAGCAGCACGCGCGGATGCGTGTAGAGCCTGTGCCCGTCGGGCAGGGGTTCGGGTTCGGTCACGTCCAGCGTAGCAAAATCCAGCCGCCCGCCATCAAGCGCGGCAAGCAGCGCTTCCTGATCGACCACACTGCCGCGCGCGACATTGATGAGATGCGCGCCGGGCTTGGTTCTGGCCAAGAGTTGGGCATTGAACATGCGGTGGGTCTGCGCCGTGGCGGGAACTGCAATCACGATATGGTCGGCCCGCGCCACCACCTCTTCGACATTGGCCAACAAGGTAACACCCTCGGGCGTCACCGCCCCGGCCGATCCTCGCCGCACCGCCACCACATGGGCGCCCAGCGCCACAGCCCGCCGCGCCACTTGCTGACCGATCGCGCCAAGGCCAATGATGCCCACCGTGCTGCCGATCACACGCCCCAAGGGCTGATGCCGCCACTCCGCCGCGCTGCGCACCCGCGCCGCCTCCAGATCCTTGGCCCGGCGATAAATGGCGGCGATCACATAATCGGCAATTTCGTCGGATGCCGTCCCACGCCCGCATGTCACCAACGGCGCATCGAGCAGCCATGGAGGATAGAAATCAATCCCCGCCGAGGCAGAAAACACCCAGCGCAGGCGCCCCGGCCAAAGCGCATCGGGTTTGGGCAAATGGCGCGCCGCGCGCCAATCCGCACTGGGGCGAACAATCAGCACGTCGGCCCGATCGGCCACCGTCCAAGGCGCGCCGTCGGGCGCGGGAATGATCCGCGCGCCCAGTGGCAGCGCCGCTATGGCCGCGTTGAATTCACTCTCAAGCTGGCTGGCGATGATCAGGCTCACAGGCCCAACCCCGCGCGCCCTGCGCCCACCAGCACCGTATCGGCCTGGGGCGAATGGATCCGGCTGCACAGCACATCGCGGAAATGGCGCTCAAGCGGGTTGTTGCGGCTGATTCCGGGGTTGCCGGTCAACTCCAGCGCGATTTCCACCGCGCGGATGGCATTGGCATTGGCGATATGCTTGACCAGATTGGCCTCGCTGGGCGTACCCCATTGCCCACGATCCGCGGCGGCGGCGGCCTCAAAAATCAGCTTGTGGTTGGTGTAGAGCAGCGCTTCGATCTCGCCAAATTTCTCCTGCACGCGCGGCAGGCTGGCCAATGGCGCGCCCAGATTGGCGGGCACGCGATCATGCAGATAGGCCGCCAGCCAATCGCGCGCGGCGCGGGCCACACCATCATAGATCGTGGCAATGGCCAGCGCATTCCACAAAAGCGCGCTGGACGCGCCCGGCAGCGGCGCCCATTCCTCGGGCCTGCGCAGATCGACGGCCCGATCATCCTTCACCAACACCTTGTCAAACACCACCTTGTGGCTGACCGTGGCGCGCATGCCCAGATGGTCCCATTCGGGCAGGATGGTGATGCCGGGGCTGGCCGGGTCGACCAACAGGATGCCAAGGCGAGGGCTTTCCTCGTCGGTGCGGGCAAAGACGGCGAACCAATCGAGGCCGGTGCTGCCGGTGGAATAGATCTTCTCGCCGCTCAGTTCCCATCCGCCATCCACCTTGCGCGCCGTGGTCTTGGGCAGGCCGCCGCGTACCGGCGTGCCCAGCTCCGGTTCGACGCGGAACGTGCCGATCAGCCCGCGCCCGGCCACCGCCTCCTGCGCCAATCGCGAATAAAGCGCCTTGGGCCAGCGGTCACTTTTGTCGGGCGAAGCATGGAACGCATAGGTCATGAACAGGATCAGCGCGGTCGATGGCTCGCCCTTGGCCACCGCGCCCAACACGCGCAAGGCATCGACATAGCCCGCGCCCACGCCGCCGAATTCGCGCTCAACCGTCAGGCCGATCAGGCCCTCGGCGGCCAAAAGGTCGAAATTGGCGCGGGGGAATTGGCCGCTGCGGTCATAATCCTGGGCGCTTTGCGCCAACGCCGCGGTAATCCGCGCCAGATTGGCATCCGAAAGGTCGGGCGTGGCAACAGGCGTGGCGGCATAAAGCGTGGCCATGGTTCAGGCTCCCTTGGCGATAGTAGCGTTGAAACGATCGTCCCACAGCGGCTTCACATCCACAGCGCGGGGGATCAGCTTGGCCTGCGCAAAGACATCGGCCACCGATTGCTGGCTGGCGATGGCTTGGTCCGTCACGGGTCGGATTTCGAAATGGGCGCTGCGATGGGCAAATTGATCCTGCACATAGGCCAAAGGCACGCCAATATCCCTTGCCACAACCTCTGCCCATTGGGCATCATGCGCACGGGCCCAGTCATAGGCCTTTTGCACATCCTGGAGATGGGCACCAATCTGCGCGGCGCGCTGGGGGTCGGCCAAGGCTTCTTTGGCGGCGGCAAGGATGTAATTGCCCGAAAGAAAGCCCAAAGCTGTTTTCAAAACCCGAGCGCCCTGTGTGGCCACGGCGCGCTGGATCGGAAAACCATAGATCGCCCATGCGTCAAGCGAGCCGCGTCCAAACGCTTCCGCGCCATCGGAAACGGTCATCGCCACAGGGTCGATATCATCCCATGACAGGCCCGCCGATTTCAGCATTTGAATAAGGTAATATTGCGTGGTGGTCGCCCGGACATAGCCCACGCGCTTGCCCTTGAGATCGCCCAGCGACCGGATCGCCGAGCCTTTGGGCACCAGCACGACCTGATTGTTCACATCGCCGTGATAGACGGCAATCTGCTTGAAACTCTGCACCGTGGAGGCAGCGGCAAAGACGGGGGGAATCTCGCTCATGCCGCCCACGTCCAGCGCGCCGGAATTCATCGCCTCGACCACCAGATGGCCCGATTGAAAGCGGGTGAAGACAATGGGGCCGCTGGGCGTGATTCCGGCATGTTTGAAGAGCAGTTCAAGGTCATTTTCGCCCTTGCCGGTAATAGCCACGCGCAGCGGCCCGGCGGCCTTGGCATGGCATCCGGCCAGGGCCGCGCCGGCCAAAGCCAGCCCTCCGCCAAGAACCTGTCGGCGGGCCATGCCGGTGCGGCGGGTGGTGGTGGATCGAAGGGCCATGGGTTTTCCTGTGCGTTAACTCTACCAATTGAATAGAGCTTTGCCGATAAGGCCGACAAACAAGAAATCCTTTCCGACTATGAGTTTCTCCAAACAGTCCGTTGCGCCCTGCTCATGGGCGGCACAGCCGCGCAAGGCCGGATATTACCCTTTCATGGCGAAGCATCTTTGCGAGACGGCCAATCAACAGCGCCCACGGTTCACTATGGCCGCGAACTGGGCCATGCTGGCATTGCGTTTGGCGCCATTCTTTGAATGGATGTGAGGGCTTTATCCACGAATCAAATGGCGGAAAGTACGAAATATCGGTGGACCAAACGCCCCGACTTACGCCTAAACCATTGATTTTTAGAGAATTGGAGCGGGTAGCGGGAATCGAACCCGCCTGACTAGCTTGGAAGGCTAGGACATTACCACTATGCTATACCCGCTCGGGCACGCCTTGGCGTTGTGGTGGCGACGCGCTTGCCATGGGCGCGCGGCCTCGTCAAGCGCCGCGCGCAGGGCAATGTATCAATGTCCGGGGAAATCCATGATCGAAAGGACGTTAACCCCCGCCGCCTTCAATTTTTCCGCCCCGCCCAGATCGGGCAGGTCGATCACGAAAAGCGCGTTTTCCACCACCGCGCCCGCCTGACGCAACAAAGTCAACGCCGCACAGGCCGTCCCGCCCGTGGCGATCAGATCGTCGACGATCACCACCTTCTGCCCATCGGCAATCGCGCCGGGATCAACCTCCAACGTGTCCGTGCCATATTCCAGCGCATAATCGATGGCCAGCACCGGCACGGGCAGCTTGCCCGGTTTGCGCACCGGGACAAAGGGCACGCCAAGGCGGGCCGCCACCGCCGCGCCAAAGATGAAGCCGCGCGCCTCAAGCCCGGCAATCGCCTGCGCGCCAGCCTGCGCCGCGCGATCGGCGATCAGGGCGACGCTGGCGGCAAAGCCTTCGCCGTGACCGATCAGCGTGGTGATGTCGCGGAACAGGATGCCCGGTTTGGGAAAATCGGGGATGGTGCGCACCAGCGCTTTCATGCCTTCGGGAGTCATGGGGGCGCCTATAGGCGGGATTGGCGACATTAAAAAGTCCTTTGAAGATAAGCGCCCCAAAGCAAACGCCCCCCGCATCCGATGATGCGAGGGGCGCTTTGGTGCAAGGATGGACCAGAAAGGCTTAGTGGCCCTTCTTGCCCGCCCAGACGGTGCGATAAGCCATATAGGCCAGCACGGTGGCAAAGATCAGGAACCCGATCACCGGCCATCCGGTCTGGTTACGCTTTTCCAGCTTGGGTTCGGCGGTCCAAACGAGGAAAGCCGAAACGTCGGTGGCCATCTGGTCCACGGTGGCCTTGGTGCCGTCCTTATAGGCAACCTGACCCTCGGCAACCAGCGGCTGCGGCATGGCGATGTTCAGATTGGCAAAGTAAGGGTTCCAGAAGAGCCCGTCCGGCGTCTTGGCGTCGGGGAACTTCTTGAGCACTTCGGCCGGCTGTTCGCCATATCCGGTCAGCAGCGAATAGATATAGGCCGCCCCGCCATGACGCGCCTTGGCGATCAGCGACAGGTCGGGCGGGCTGCCCGCGCCGCCATAGACGACCGGCGGGAAGTGGTCCTTGGGCATGCCCGGATGCATTTTCACTTCGCCGGTGTTCTTGTTATATTCGGGGATCTGCGCCTTGGCGGCAATCGCCTTCACCTCGGCTTCGTTATAGCCGATTTCGGCCAGATCGCGGTACGAGACATGCTTCAAGGCATGGCAGGTCGCGCAAACTTCCGAATAGACCTGAAAACCGCGCTGAAGCTGTTGCCGGTCGAACTTGCCAAACGGCCCGTCGGACGACAGCGCCAGATGCTTGGGGTGTTCATGGAACGTCGCTTCGACCGTCTTGGCGGGCGGTTCGCTGATATAGGCCACGGTGCCCTTGCCCGCCGACCACAACAGCGCCAGCGAGAAGAAGGCCCCAACGAGTATGGAGAAGATACGGATCATGATGGTTCTCTATCCTCGCTCTCTTATTCGGCCGGGTTGAGGGCGGCTGCTTCATCCTTGCCCAGCACGGCTTCGGTGATCGAGAAAGGCAGCGGCAGCGGCTTTTCCGTCATCGAAACGAGCGGGAGAATGATGAAGAAGTGGGCGAAGTAATAGAGCGCCGCGATCTGGCTGATGATGACATAGGGTTCTTCGGCGGGCGAACCGCCGCAATAACCCAGCACCGCCACGTCAACCACCAGCACCCAAAAGAACTTCTTGAACGTCGGGCGGAAATGGCCCGAACGTACCGGCGACTTGTCCAGCCAGGGCAGCAGGAACCACACCAGGATCGCGCTGAACATGGCGAGCACGCCCATCAGCTTGGCCGGGATAAACAGGAAGTCCTGGGTAAAGGCGCGCAGGATCGCATAGAAGGGCCAGAAGTACCATTCAGGCACGATGTGCGCGGGCGTCTGCATCGGGTTGGCGGGGATATAATTGTCCGGATGGCCCAGCGAATTGGGCGCAAAGAACACCACCGCACAGTAGAAGATCAGGAACACGCCCAGACCGAAACCGTCCTTGGCCGTGTAATAGGGGTGGAAGGGAACCGTGTCCGATTCCTGCTTCACTTCAACGCCGGTCGGGTTGGTCGAACCGGGAATATGCAGCGCCCAGATGTGCAGGATCACCACGCCCAGAATGACGAACGGCAGCAGGAAGTGCAGCGAGAAGAAGCGGTTGAGCGCCGCCTGATCGGGCGCAAACCCGCCCAGCAGCCAGGTGTGGATCGGATCGCCCACCAGCGGAATCGCGCTGAACAGACCCGTGATCACCTGCGCGCCCCAATAGGACATCTGACCCCAGGGCAGCACATAGCCCATGAAAGCCGTCGCCATCATCAACAGGAAAATGACCACGCCCAAAAGCCAGATCATCTCGCGCGGGGCTTTATACGACCCATAGAAAAAGCCGCGGAAAATATGGAAATAGACCACGACAAAAAACGCCGACGCGCCATTGGCGTGGGCATAACGCAGCATCCAGCCCCAGTTCACATCACGCATGATATGTTCGGTCGAATCAAACGCCACGCCCGTATTGGCCGCATAATGCATGGCCAGAACCACGCCCGTCACAATCTGGATCACCAGACAGAAACCGGCCAGAACGCCAAAATTATACATGTAATTCAGGTTGCGCGGCACCGGATAACCGGCCCCGATCGCATTATAGACGAAACGCGGCAAAGGCAGCTTTTCGTCCAGCCACACCATCGCCGGGTGGCTCGGCTTATATTCATTGGCCCATGGAAAGCTCATGGCGTTTTCCTCACCCGATCTTCACGACAGTGTCGGAGCTGAACTCATAAGGCGGCACCTCGAGATTCTTCGGGGCCGGACCCTTGCGGATGCGCGCGGCAGTGTCATAGACCGAGCCATGGCAGGGGCAGAAATAGCCCCCGAACTCGCCCTTTACCTCACCCTCGCCCGCGCCCAGCGGCACACAGCCCAGATGGGTGCAGACGCCCATGGTGATGAGCCATTCTTCCTTGCCCTTCTTGGTGCGGTCCTCAAGGCTTTGCGGATCGCGCAAGCTTGCCACGTCCACCTTTTTCGCCTCGGCGATTTCGACCGGCGTCAACCGGCGCACGAACACCGGCTGTTTGCGGAACACGGCCTTGATGGCCTGTCCCGGCTGGATCGCGCTGATGTCGATCTCGGTCGAGCTTTCGGCCAGAACGTCGGCCGAGGGGTTCATCTGGCTGACCAGAGGCACCAGAACGCTGGCTGCGCCAACGCCTGCTGCACCGGTCGCCGCCACATAGATGAAGTCCCGCCGACGCACCCCCTGCGCCGTATCATTGGGACTGTCAGCAACAGAAGTTTCTGTCATGTTTGACCCTTGCCTTGCACCAATGGTCCATGCGGGCCGCAGGACCGAAAAAACGAATGAACATCATCGCGATCACGGCAAAACCGTGACTTACGGTATCGTCAGGAATCTTCTCCCCCGCGATCCGTCTGAATTGCCCCATACGGTCACCGGCTTTTTTGGTTTTGATAAACATCAAAACCAGCCCTGCCAATGGCCTTTTTCTTTGGCCTTTTATCTCAAGCCAGCCCGATCAGCGCGATTTGGCGGCCATAATCGGCCTCGCGTGCATGGGTGGCGCGTCGAAAGGAATAGAATCGGTCCGGCGCGCCGTAGGTGTCCAAACCCAGCGGCGCGATGGGACCAATCGCGTATTTGGCCAGCCGATCAGCCACATAGGCTTCCAGATCGAACTGATAATGCCCTGCACGCCCGGCGGCAAAGAAGCGCTCATGGGCCGCATTCTGGTCAAGGAAACGGGTGCGGAACCCCTCGTCCACCTCATAGGATATTTGCGCAATACAAGGGCCGATTGCCGCGGCAATTTTTTCGCGCCGCGCGCCAAGGCCCACCATCGCATCAACCGTAGCCTCGCAAATACCCGTAAATGCGCCCTTCCATCCGGCATGGGCGGCGCCCACAACGCCCGCTTCTGCGTCGGCAAACAGCACCGGCGCGCAATCCGCCGTCAACACGCCCAGCACGATTCCCGCCCGGTTGCTGACCAGCGCGTCGGCATGGGGGCGGGCATCATCGGCCCATTCCTGCGCCTCGACACAAAAGGCGGAATGGATCTGATAACATGTGGCCAGCCGCGCTCCGGGCAGGACGGCATGGGCCGCGCGGCGACGATTTTCGGCCACGGCCGCCGGATCATCCGCGCTGCCAAGGCCGACATTCAGCCCCGCCACCGCGCCCACCGACACGCCCCCGCGCCGCCCCAGAAACCCGTGCGGCACAGCGCCCAGCACATCGGCGCGGATAACCTCGACCTCAGCCAAGGCTCTTGCTCACCTGTTCGAACACATCCTTGGACAATCCGGGCGTGGCCAGAATACGGTCAAGCTGTTCCCGCATCATTGCGCCCCGGCCCGGCTCCACCCGGCGCCAACGGCCCAGTGAAGGCACGAAACGCGCCGCCGTCTGGGCATTGATCGGGTCCAGCGTCAGGATCAGATCACCGATCAACCGATAACCTTCGCCCCCCGCATCATGGAACCCCGCCGGATTGACCGCCAGCGCCATATAAAGCGCCCGCGCGCGGTTGGGGTTGCTGATCGTGAAATCGGGGTGCTGGGCCAAAGCCTTCACATGGGCCAGCACGTCGCGGTGCAGCGATCCAGCCTGAAGCGAGAACCACTTGTCGATGACCAGCGCATTGCCTTCATGCCGCTTGTGGAAATCCGCCAGCTTTTCCTCGCGCAGCGGGCTGTCCAATCCGCACAGCACCATCAAGGCGCCCTGACGGTCGGTCATATTGTCGGCGGCGTCATATTGCGCGGCGGCACGCTCTGCCGCCCCTGCCCCTTGCGCGGCGGCCAGATAGACCAGCGCCTGCGTCTTGACCTTGCGCGCGCCCTTGGCCGCCGCGTCGAGGCCGAATGGCACCTTGCTGGCCCGGTCATGCAGCGCGGCAAAGGCCTCGCCCAGTTCCGCGCCCAGCCATGCCTTCAACCCTTCCCGCTCGCCATGCAGCAGGCCGGGGTCCACCACCGGCAATTGTTCGGCCAGATAGGCATAGGGAGGCAGGATCAGCAATTCGCCCCGCATCAGATCGTCAATCGCCGGATCATTCAGGATCGCCAGCATCGCCCCGCCAATCGCCTTGCGTTCGGCGGCGCGGCGCGCATCGTCCAATTCGCCCGATGCGGCGGCCACCAGATGGCGCACCATCAGGCTCTGCATCGCCTCATAGCGGGCAAAGGGATCGTCATCATGCGCGGCAAGGAACACCAGATCATCAAGGCTGGTGTCCGCCTCAATCGTAACGGGCGCAGAAAAGCCGCGATTGATCGACAGCACGGGACGCGTGGGCCAGCCGGTGAAGCGATGCTCCTCCTTTCCGGCGGTCATCACAATCAGTTCCTCGCCGCGATGCGCGCCCGTTTCGGAATCGAACAGGGCAAGGCGCAGCGGGATGGGCACCGGCAGCTTTTCAGGCTGTCCCGGCGTGGGCGGCACCTGCTGGGTCAGGGACAGCACAGCCGTATCGCCCTCATGGGTCAGACGGACGGTGACGCGCGGCGTCCCGGCCTGCGCATACCACAGGCGGAATTGCGTCAGATCCAGCCCTGCGCCTTCCTCGATCGCGCGGATGAAATCCTCACACGTCGCCGCCTCGCCATCGTGGCGGGTGAAATAGAGGTCGGTGCCTGCACGGAACCGTTCGGGTCCTGCCATAACCCGCATCATGCGGATCACCTCGGCGCCCTTGTTATAGACGGTCGCGGTGTAGAAATTGCTGATTTCCTGATAGGAATCGGGACGGATCGGATGGGCCAACGGGCCGCTGTCCTCCGGATACTGGGCGCTGCGCAGGATGCGCACGTCCTCGATCCGCTTGACCGGCTCGGACCCCATATCCGCGCTGAACATCTGATCGCGCAGGACGGTGAAACCTTCCTTGAGCGAAAGCTGGAACCAGTCGCGACAGGTGATCCGGTTGCCCGACCAGTTGTGGAAATATTCATGGCCAATGACGCCCTCAACCGCATCATAATCGCCATCCGTCGCCGTTTCCTGATCGGCCAGAACATAGCGGGTGTTGAAAACATTCAGCCCCTTGTTCTCCATCGCGCCCATGTTGAAATCGGACACGGCGACAATGTTGAACAGATCAAGGTCATAGGCGCGGCCAAAGGCCTCCTCGTCCCATTTCATCGAATTAATCAGGCTGCGCATCGCGTGACCGGTGCGGGTTTCGTCCCCGGCGCGCGTATAGATGTTGAGCGTGACGCGCCGCCTCTCCATCGTGGTAAAATGATCGGTCGTCGCCACCAGATCGCCCGCCACCAAGGCAAACAGATAGGACGGCTTGGGCCAGGGATCGTGCCATTCGGCCCAATGCGTGCCGTCACCATTGTCGCCCGACGCCACCGGATTGCCATTGCACAACAGGATCGGGAAAGCCTCGCGGCTCCCCTCCATCCGCACGCGATATTCGCTCAACACATCGGGGCGGTCGGGGTGAAAGGCGATGCGGCGAAACCCTTCGGCCTCGCATTGGGTGCATAGCATGCCGCCCGATGCGTAAAGGCCCATGAGTTGGCTGTTGGCCGCCGGATGGATCGCGGTTTCCACCACGATCTCATGGGCGTCATCGGCCAATTCGATCAACAGATCGCTGCCCTCCATCACCCAGTCATTGCGGACCACATCGTCCACCTGAACCAGCAAAGGCGTCAGCCCGTCCCCTTTCAGACGGATCACCTGATCGCCGCCTGCCGCCGGATTGCGCCGCACGCTCAATTGCGCGCGCACCCGCGTTTCCTCGAGTCCGAGGCGGAATTCCATCTCAACCTGCGGCACCAGCCATTCGGGCGGGCGATAATCTTCGCGGCGGATCACAATCGGGGCGGCGGCAACAGGGGCGGCTGTTGTGTTCATGGCATCCATCATCCCTCCTTAATAGGCCAAGCCTTTCCGAAAGCCAGTATTTCCGAATGCGGGACTTTACGCTTATGCTCTGTTTTATGAAACGGATGCTGATCTTCGGCCTAGGCTATACCGCCGGCACCATGGCCCAAAATTTGACCGCGCAAGGGTGGCATGTCGACGCGACGGGCCGCGCGGGCAATCTGGACTTTGCGGACGAGGATGCGGTGCGCGCCGCCATCGCCCGCGCCGACGCCATCCTGTCCAGCGTACCGCCAGCCGATGAGATGGACCCCGTCCTGACGCGCTACGGCGATGCATTGGGCGGGGCGGCATGGCTAGGGTATTTGTCCTCCACCGGGGTCTATGGCGATTGCGGCGGGGCATGGGTCGATGAAACCGCGCCCGTAGCCGGACTGGGCGGAACAGGGCGGCGCACCGCGCGTGCTCTGGCCGATGCGGCATGGCTGGATCTGGGCGCGCGGGTGCTGCGCCTGCCGGGGATCTATGGGCCGGGCAGATCGGCCTTTGACCGCCTGCGTTCGGGCCGCGCCCACCGCGTCGACCTGCCCAACCAGATTTTCAGCCGCATCCATGTCGCTGATATCGCCAGCGCCGCGCTTGCCGCGCTGTCCGCCCCGCCCGGCGCGTATAATATCGCCGACGACATCCCCGCCCCCCAAAACGCCGTCATCGAGGAAGCCTGCCGGATCAGCGGCCTCCCCCTGCCCCCGATGCTGGACCAAAGCGATGTGCCCCCCGCATCCCGCGCCTTCTATGCCGAAAACCGAAGGGTGGCCAATGGCAAGGCCCGGCGCGTGTTGGGGTGGAGGCCGATGTTTTCGGATTATCGCGCAGGTTTGCGGGCGATTTGGGATCAGGGGCAGAGGTGATTTCCTTGGCCTCCGGCGGGAGTTTCAGGGTGCCTCCGGCGGGCAAAGGGCGGGGCCCTTTGCAATCCCGTTAATGTCGATGTTGTGGTCGCCTAGAGACGATGTATTGGAAGGCAATGCTGCGAGGGACAGATAAACCGCTTCGCGGGAAAGGCTGGAAAGTAATATGAGCCATGGTTGAGTTGGCCGGAATATGGCCAAAAATCCGGAAGGTGTTGTATGCCTCCCTTCTGCTGATGACGACAGGATTAGGCCTGTTCATAGCCTATCATGCGCTTCCTATGCCCTATATCGTTCCGATGTCTGATGTTGAAGTCATCGAGCGATGGGCGGCACACGACCGATGTGTTTCGAATCTGTCGGAATGGAGCAGGACATATCGTTTTGCTGGGAGCGCGGGGCAGGCGACGCCTGATTTTGATGAAGTGGTTGTCTGGTACGCCGATCCCAAAGTTCCGTTGCCGGATGGGAAAATTGTTGCGGCCGGAGTGCATCGCCCTTGGCGCAATTCTTTATTTTTCGGACATTCTTTTGTCGATCATCGGCAGCAACGTGTTGCTTCTGGCCTCTATGACAGGCGTTCGAGCAGCATGATTTATTGGAGCTGTGGCTGTAACAGTGGGCGTGCCAGTTGGGAGCGATTGCCGCTGTGCAGGAAAAATTCGGCGGATTAAGGGTTGATTTCGACCTGTCAGAAATAAAGCCGCCGCGTAGCGGCCCTAAGGCCGGCTACCTACCCCCAATCCACAGCGCTGCCTTTACAACGCAACGTCGACAATATCGGGATTGCAAAGGGCTTTCGCCCTTTGCCCGCCGGAGGCATCCCTAAAATCTAATAAAACCCCAAAAAATCAAACCCCATGATACGCCTTATACCACTCGATAAACTTGGGCACGCCCACATCGATGCTGGTGGTCGGCGCGTACCCGTGGTCGCGGGCGATGGCGTCGATGTCGGCAAAGGACTGGCGCACGTCGCCCGGCTGCATGGGCTGGAAGTCGATGATGGCTTTTTTGCCGAGTTGTTCTTCGAGGATTTCGACCACGCGCATCAGGTGTTCGGATTTGTGATTGCCGATGTTGTAGAGGCGGTGAGGCTTGGTGGAGCCGCCCGCCTTGACTTCGCCATCGTCGGGGGCGGGGTTGTCGAGCGATGCGATGACGCCCGCGATGATGTCGTCGATATAGGTGAAGTCGCGGTACATGTCGCCGTTGTTGAAGACGGGGATGGGCTGGCCCGCGGCGATGGCCTTGGTGAAGATCCACATCATCATGTCTGGGCGGCCCCACGGACCGTACACGGTGAAGAAGCGCAGGCCGGTCAGCGGCAGGCGGTAGAGGTGGGCGTAGGTTTCGCTCATCAGCTCATCGGCTTTTTTGGTGGCGGCGTAGAGGCTGATGGGTTGATCGACGCGGTCTTCGACGGCGAAGGGCAGTTTGGTGTTGCCGCCATAGACCGAGGAGGAGGAGGCATAGACCATATTCTCCACGCCGCGATGCCGCCCGATTTCCAGCATGTTCAAATGCCCGGCAAGGTTCGAATGCAGATAGGCGTGGGGGTGGGTGATCGAATAGCGCACGCCCGCCTGTGCGCCCAGATGGACGATGCGTTCAAATTCGAGGCCCGAAAGCGATTCGACCAGCGGTTCATATTGCGAAAAATCCTGCCGCACGAAGGTGAAGCGGTTTCCGCCCATCTCGCGCAGGCGGGCAAGGCGAGCCTCTTTCAGGGTTACGTCATAATAGTCATTGACCATGTCGATGCCGATCACGGAATCGCCGCGCGCCAGCAGTTTGACCGCAAGGCTGTAGCCGATAAAACCCGCCGCGCCCGTCACCAGAACCTTCATTGCCCAAAAACCCTTTGTTGCCGTTTGGCCTCCTCATATCGTGGCAAAGCTAACAAAGGGTTGGGGCGGGCAAGTCCAGCGTATTGACGGGCCATGGCGCCTGCGCAAAGACGCGCCATGCCTTTTATGTCCGACAATGCCGCCCCTGTTCATCCCGCCGTTTGGGCCGCGATGCAGGCCGCCGATGCGCCCCAGCCGCCCTATGATGGCGATGATTTAAGCGCGGCGATGGATGATGCCTTTTCCGCGCTGTTCGCCCGGCCATGCAGCGCGATCTGGGTGGCCAGCGGGACGGCGGCGAACTGCCTTGCCCTGGCCGCGATGGTGCCGCCGCATGGCGCCGCGCTGTGTCATGAGGCGGCGCATATCGAGGTGGATGAATGCGGGGCGCCGGGGTTCTTTACCCATGGGGCCAAACTGGTGCTGGCGGGTGGGGATCATGCCAAACTCTCGCCCGATGCGATCCGGGGGCGGCTGGCCAGCGTGGGCGAAGGGGTTCATCATACGCCCGTCACCGCGATTTCGATAACGCAGGCCAGCGAGGCGGGATGCGTCTATACGCCCGCAGAAGTGGCCGCGATTGGCGCGCTGACGCGGGAAAAGGGGCTGCATTTTCATATGGATGGCGCGCGCTTTGCCAATGCGGTGGCGCATCTGGGCTGTTCGCCCGCGGCGGCCAGTGTGGAGGGCGGGGTCGATGCGCTCTCGTTCGGCTTTGTCAAAAACGGCGGGATGAGCGCGGAGGCGCTGGTCTTTTTCGCCCCCGACATGATTGAGGCGACACGTTTCCGCCGCAAACGCGCCGGGCATCTGCAATCCAAGGGCCGCTATCTGGCCGCGCAAATTCTGGCCATGTTGAAGGGCGACCTGTGGCTGAACAATGCCCGCCATGCCAATGCGGCGGCGGGTGAAATCGCGGCCGCCGCCGCCGATCGCCTGATCCATCCGGTGGAGGCCAATGAGGTTTTCATTGCCCTGAACGGCGCGGAACGCGCGGCCCTGCGCGCCGCCGGTTTTGCCTTTTACGATTGGGACGACACCGCCGCCCGCTTTGTCACCGCATGGAACAGCCCGCAGGACGAAGTGCTGGCGCTGGCCAAAGCCCTGCGCGGTTTATGAGCGGCGCGATCAAGGGCGGCGCTTTGGCCAGTTTCGCCATCGTCAGCCTGATCTGGGGCAGCACATGGCTGGTCATCAAGGACCAGATCGCCTTCAGCCCGCCGGGGTGGACGGTGACGTGGCGCTTTATCATCGCCGCCATCGGCATGGCGGGGCTGGCGGCCTTTCGCGGCGAATCTCTGGCCCTGTCGCGGCGGGCGGTGGGGCTGGCGGCGCTGGTCGGGTTTTTCCAGTTCTGCGCCAATTTCCAATTGGTCTATCGCGCCGAGGATCATGTGCCATCGGGCCTTGTCGCGGTGCTCTATGCGCTGATGATCGTGCCCAATGCCCTGCTGGGGCGCATCGTCCTCAAATCCCCGATCAGCGGACGCTTTCTGGCCGGGTCGGGGGTGGCGATCGTCGGCATCGCCATGCTGATCACCCAGGAATATCGCGAGCATGGATCGGGCGGCAACACGCTGCTGGGCGTGGGGCTATCGCTGGGGGGCATCCTTTGCGCCTCGGTCGCCAATATCCTGCAAAACACCACGCTGGGCCGGGCGCAGCCGGTCGTGCCGCTGGTGGCATGGGCGATGGCGGCGGGCGCGCTGGCCGATGGCGTGACGGCCTATGCCCTGCACGGAGCGCCCGTCCTGCCCCATGATCCGCGCTTCTGGGGCGGAGTGGCCTATCTCGCGCTGGTCGGATCGGTCGCGGCCTTTCCCATCTACTTTGCGCTTATCCGCAACATCGGCGCAGGGCGCGCCGCCTATACCAATGTCATCGTCCCCGTTATCGCCATGACCCTCTCCACCCTGTTCGAGGATTACCGCTGGAGCCTGCTGGCCGCGGCGGGGTCCTTGGTCGCCATGGCCGGGCTGGCCATCGCGATGAGCGGTAGGAAGTAGGGTTTGGTGGGAGGGTTTTTGGGGGGGAAGATTGCCTCCGGCGGGCAAAGGGCGAAAGCCCTTTGCAATCCCGTTACTGTCGGCGTGGCGCGATAGCGGCAGCGTTGTGGGTTGGGGATAGGTGGTGGGTTTGAGGGCCGTTTCGTGGCGGGGGGATGGCGGGAAAGTTAGGGGGAGCGGATCTTGAGCCTATCGACGCTCGCGCCCATCACCGCGACTTCAGCACCATAGGACGGGCTAATCAAGAGCATCACAGCCGCGCCCGTCAGCACCGCCTCTACCTTGTCATTCAGCAACTTTGTATAAGCATCGTGATACTCTTTTGCGGCATCAGGATGCGGTGCCGAGAACAAACGCTCCAACACTTCGCGGGGTGGTACCGTGCCTGTAACCACTTCAAAATAACTAATGATGTTCCCTTCACGGAATTCATCGATCTGAAGTGCTTGAACGTCGTTGACCACAACCCTCCATTTTCCGCCGTCAACATGATCAATGGCGAAAATGGCCCGCCGATCCTCCAGTGATACGCCTGTTAGTAAGGCATCGTGAAAACAGGGATTTTCGGTCATGGCGTTTCGATACATCGAAGGGAGCATGCCCGCTATAGCACCGTGTCCGGAACGTCTCTTTTCTTCCCGCGAAGCGGCTTAACAGCCCTTACCTCCCCCCACCCACAACGCCGATCCCGAAACGAGCCGCCGCCAGTAACGGGATTGCAAAGGGCCCCCGCCCTTTGCCCGCCGGAGGCATCTGCCCTCTTAAAACCCCATCCAAACACCAGAAAGGCCGCGCAAGGCATGACGCCCCACGCGGCCCTGATGGGAAAACGCCTGCGGTAAATCAGGCCAGCGCGAGTTCCTGCGTATCGGCCAAAATGCCGCGATAATGGCGGGCGCGTTCAAGGTGGCGGTCGCGCTTGTCGGGGCGCTTGGCGCAGGCGGCCAGCAGGTAGCAGCGGTCGATACGGCGGATCAGAAAATCGGCGCTCCATGTACGAGCCATTTTACCATCTCCTGTTCTTATATCTCTACTGTTGCGATAGACATAGTCTGCCGCGAATCGGCGCCATGTTTCAACCCCCATGCGCCGGATTGAGGTCAGCTTGCGTTGACCTGAACCAATTCGCAACAATAAAAATCTGTCCTACAGAAAACCAATTCGGTTATTTAACCCCGTATCCGCAACGGTCCTTATGCGCATGGGCCAATGCGGTAATTCGGGCCGGCGCCGTTGGGCCGGGTTCTTGGCGAAAGTGTTAATCAAGCCGTGGACCACGCCACATTGCGCCAACCGGAGGGACGGGCCAAGCTCCGTCATGACAGGCCATGCGAGCCCGCCTGTCATGGCCGCCCGATCCGCCGTCAGGGCCGAATCGGGCTGTGAAGCAAGGCGGCTACCCGATCATTCGCACGCGCACGCGGTCCTTTCGCGCCCGGACACAGGGCGCCCACGGTGTCGGCCCGATCTCTGCACGGCCACCGCCGGTCCTTGGGCCAGCGGGCATTTGTCGTGCCCGCTGAAATGCCCGGATCTTACTTAGCGCTTTCGGCTGCCGAAGCGGCGTCGGATGCCGGTGCATCACCGGCTGGCGCTGCTGCGGCGGGCGCAGCGGGCAGGGGCAGGTTCGAACCTTGTTGGTTCAAATAGACCATGACCGCGGCGCGATCCTCCGCCGATTCCAGACCGGCAAAGGTCATCTTGGTGCCATCGGCAAAGGCGCGCGGATTCTTCAGCCATTCGTTCATATTGCTGAAGTCCCACTTACCCCCCTTGCCCGCAAGGCCAGCTGAGAAAGCGAAACCGCCGCGCCCCTTGCCAATTTCATCGCCAAAGATGGCGTGAATATTCGGCCCGATGCCATTGGCCCCGCCCGGCGTGATCGTGTGGCACGATGCGCATTTGGCGAAAACCTGCGCGCCCTTGGCCGGATCGGCCTTGGCCAGCAGTTCCTCGATCGGAACCTCGGCCGGGCCTTCCTTGGCCCCGGACACGCCTTCGATAGGAAAGCCCATGTTTTCGGGGCGGTTTTCCTTGTCGGCACGGAAATAATGGCCCGAAAGGCTTGATAGTCCCAGCGCAACCACGGCGGAACCCAGTACCCAACCGGCGATGGTATTGAAACGACCGCTCATCAACAATGCCCCGTCCCATATGCTTCCAAAGGAAAAATCCCCGGAAGGCGTTTTGCCCTCTGGTGTAGAGAGCGTGAAACCCAAGCGCAAGGCGGATTTATCGCCACCCGCCAGTATTCATGCCCCACTGTCGATACAATTGCATCCGACAGGGTTAAACAAAGCCCACTGGCGCAACAGGTAAAATCAGCCTAAGCGCGACACCGCTATGCACAGCTATCCTACGCCCGCTCTGATCCAGGTCAAAGAACTGACCGCCCAAGCCGCTGAAAATCCTGCACGCGCCATTGCGTTTCAGGGTGCGCCGGGGTGCAATTCGCACCGCGCGGCACTGGAATATGCGCCGACTTGCGCGGCTTTGCCCTGTTTCAGTTTTGAGGACGCGCTGGACGCGGTGAAGGAAGGGCGTGCCGATCGCGCCATCATCCCCATCGAAAACAGCCAGCATGGCCGCGTGGCCGACATCCATTTCCTGCTGCCCGAAAGCGGCCTGTCGATTGTGGGCGAACATTTCCTGCGTATCGAACATGCACTGATGGCGCTGCCCGGCGCCAAGGGGCCATTCGCGGCCGCCTATTCCCACCCGCAGGCGCTGGGCCAATCGCGCCATTATCTGCGTGAACGCGGCATAGTGCCGCTGGCCTATGCCGACACCGCCGGGGCTGCCGCCTTCATCAAGGAACAGGGCGACCCGGCCGCCGCCGCCATCGCACCCGCGCTGGCCGCCTCGCTCTATGACCTCGACATTATCGAAAACAATGTCGAGGACGCCGCCGACAACACCACGCGCTTTGTCGTGCTGGCCCGCGCCCCGCTGGACCCGGCCTCGATCGAGGGCACGGCAATGACCACGATGATCTTTGAGGTCCGCAACGTCTCGGCGGCATTGTACAAGGCGCTGGGCGGGTTTGCCACCAACGGGGTCAACATGACCAAGCTGGAGTCCTATCAAAAGGGCGCCAGTTTCTCGGCCACGATGTTTTTTGTCGATATCGTGGGCAAACCGGGCGAAGAGCCGGTGGACCGCGCGCTGGAAGAAGTCGCCTTCCACTGCAAGGATCTGCGCCTGTTGGGCAGTTACGCGCAAAGCCGCCCGCGCGGCTGAGCCCAACGCTGCCCGCGCGGCTGAACCCAGCGCCGCCCGCGCGGGTAAAGCACGGACAGCCTTGCGCCAAATTCCGGCGCGTGTAACAACCTGCCCCGCATGGATAATCGGGGCAGGAACCACGTGTGAGCGCATCAGCGGCCAGCCGGTCGGCAGAGGCCCGGCAAGCGTGGAACGCGATCCGGCAATCGCGCGATCTGCAATTCACCCCCCTGCCCGACTGGACGCCACCGCCCACGCCTGACTGGATGATGGCGCTGGCCCGGTTCCTGCGCGATCTGTTTGAGCCGGTGGGGCGGGCGCTGGGCCTGTCATGGCCGGTGGTGGAAAAGATCCTGCTGGTGCTGGCGGCGCTGGGGGTGGCCCTGCTGCTCTGGCAAATCGGGTTGGCGCTGCGGGCGCGGATTGTCGCCATGCGCCGCGCGCCCGCCGCCGCGCCAGAATGGAGCCCGGACGCCGCCACCGCCCGCGCCCTGCTGGAGGAGGCCGACGCTCTTGCCGAAACGGGGCGGTATGATGAGGCGACCCACCTGCTCCTGCTGCGCAGCCTTGAACATATTGCCCAGCAACGCCCCCATGCCATGACCCCGGCCAGCACGGCGCGGGAAATCGGCGCGCTGCCCTTTCTGTCCACCCCCGCCCGCACGACCTTTGGCCAATTGGCCGGATTGGTGGAACAGGCCCGCTATGCCCTGCGCCCGCTGGGGGCCGATGAATGGCGCGATGCGCGGGCCGCCTATGCCGATTTCGCCGCAAGGCCGGTGGCATGACGGCATGAGCAAATCGCAAAACCCCTTCTCCCCCCTTGCCGCGCTGGGCCTAGTGCTGGCGGGCGGCGTGTTGCTGGTGGCGATGCTGTGGATGATCGGCGCGGGGGTTGCGGCGGGCGACATCAATGACGGCGGCGCGCATGGTGGCGGGCGGGGCCTTAACGGCTATGGCGCGCTTTATCGCCTGCTGGAAAAGACCGGCCACCCGACCGATTTCGCCCGTGATGAAAATGGCTTTCGGCAAAAGGGCCTGCTGATCCTGACCCCGCCGCAATATGCCGATGGGGGCGATATTGAACGGATCGTGGCGATGCACCGTGCCTATGGTCCGGTTCTGGTCATCACCCCCAAATGGCTTGCCAGCGGCGCCAGCACCGATCAGCCCGGCGTTCAGCAAGGTTGGGTGCGGATCAAGGATGTGGATGCGCCCCAATGGGAAGGCTTCCTTGACGACGTGGGCGTAACCATCGCCCCGGCCACCCCGCCGATCACGGATCGTCAGGGGGCGACCGCCATCCTGCCCTATCCGGCCAAGGTGATGAGCGGGGGGGGCATGAGCGGGAGCGGGAAAAAGCTGATCCCGCTTGTCTTGGATGCGCAGGCGCGCATTCTGGCGGCGCGCTATGACGATCCCACGGGCAGTGCGCTGACGCTGATTTTTGAACCCGATCTGGCCAATAATGCCGGGCTGTCGCGTTGGGACAATGCCGAAATCACCCTGCGCATGATTGATCAGATGGTCGGGGCGGGCGATCCGCGTGTGACCTTTGACCTCACGCTCAACGGGTTGGGGCGGCAACCCAACTTGCTGACGCTGGCCTTTACCCCGCCCTATCTGGCCGCAACACTGGCTCTGATCCTGGCGGGGGTGGCGGTGTTGTGGCGGGCCTATGCGCGCTTTGGCCCGCCTCTGGTTCCGGTGCGCGACATTGCCTTTGGCAAGCGGGCGCTGGCGGAAAATTCAGGCGGGTTGATCCGGCGGGCGCGGCGGTTTCACTTGCTGCCCGCGCCTTATGCCGATGCGGCGCGGGGGCGGATCGCGGCGGCGCTGGGGCTTGCCCCGCATGGTGATCCGGTGATCATCGATGCCGCCATCGAACGCGCCCTTGCCGCCCGCACACCAGAGCACAGTTTCACGCAAGCCTGCGCCACATTGCGCGCGGCACGGCGCCCGGCCGACATCTTGCGCGCCGCGCGTCAATTGCATGCCATTGAAAGGATTTTGACCAAATGACGACATTGGCATTATCGGCGGGATTATCGGCCATGGCAGACATGGCCCAGACGATCCGAGACCAGATCGCCCAAACGGTCGTGGGTCAGGAACAGGCGGTCGATCATCTTCTGGTCGCGCTGTTTGCCGGGGGTCATGTGTTGATGGAAGGCCCGCCGGGCACGGCCAAGACGCTGCTGGCGCAAAGTTTTGCTGCGACGCTGGGCCTGCAATTCGGGCGGATCCAGTTCACGCCCGATCTGATGCCGGGCGACATTCTTGGCTCGAACCTGTTCAATTTCCAGACCAGCCAGTTCACCCTGACACGCGGGCCGATTTTTTGCGACCTGCTGCTGGCCGATGAAATCAACCGCACCCCGCCCAAGACGCAAGCCGCCCTGCTGGAGGCGATGCAGGAGCGGCGGGTGACGCTGGACGGGGTGGCCCATAGCCTGCCCGAACATTTCATGGTGGTGGCGACGCAAAACCCCATCGAATCGCAAGGCGTCTATCCTTTGCCAGAGGCCCAGCTTGACCGCTTTCTGTTCAAACTGACGATCCCCTATCCCGACGCGCGCGAAGAAGCGCAGATCATCGCCCGCCATGGCGCGCAAAAGACCGCCATTCCCGCCGCCCCCGTCCTGTCGCCCGAACATCTGGCGCAGGCCAGCGCGGCGGTCGCCGGAATCACGCTGGCCCAGCCCTTGGTCGATTATATCGTCCGCCTGATCCGCGCCACGCGCGACAGCGCCGACCTGTCCTGTGGCGCATCGCCGCGCGCGGGCGTGCGGCTGGCCCATGCGGCGCGGGCGCGCGCGGCGCTGTCGGGGCGCGATTATGTGGTGCCCGATGATGTAAAGGCGCTGGCCCCGGCGGTGTTGCGCCATCGCCTGCTGCTCTCCCCCACCGCCGAGATTGAGGGCAAGCAGACCGAAGCCTTGGTGGCCGATATCATCGAACGGACCGAGGCGCCCCGATAGGATGCTGCGCCGGATCGCCCCCGGATTGCAACGCGCAGGCACCCTGCTGCGCCCCGGCCTTGTGCCCAGCCCGCGCTGCGTTCTGGCGCTGGTGTTGCTGGGGCCGGTGGCCTTGGCACTGGCCGCGCTGGTGCCGGCCGCATGGGTGGCGGCGCCTTTGCTGGGGCTTGGCCTGTTGGGGCTGGTGTTGGTCGATGGCGCTTTGGCCGCGCGGTTGGAGGATGTCGCCGTCCACGCCCCCGATCAGGTCGAGATTGGCGAGACTTCGGCCATAACCATCGCCGCTCGCCTTTCAAAACCCGCCGCGATGGAGGCCGCCCTCGCGCTGGACCCGCGCCTTGCGCCGGGGGGGAAACTGACCGCATCGCTGTCCGATGGTCAAGGCGAGGCGCGGTTCGCGCCCGCCCGTCGATGTCATGGCGCGGTCGAAACGCTCTGGCTGCGCTGGACCGGGCCGATGGGGCTGGCGCAAAGGGTGGAGCGGCGTGAGATCGACCGCGCGATCCGCGTGCTGCCCTCGGTGGCGGCATTGCGCGGCGCGACGATGCAGGCCTATTTGCGCGACGCCTCATTGGGCCTGATTGCGCGAAGGCTGCGCGGCGAAGGGCAGATGTTCGAGACGTTGACCGATTATCAGCCCGGCATGGACCGGCGGCGCATCGACTGGAAAGTATCGGCCCGCCACGCCCATCTCTATGCCAAGGAATATGAGGTCGAACGCAACAATCCCATCGTTCTGGCGATGGATTGCGGGGCGGCCATGTGCGAGCCGGTGGCGGGCCTGCCCCGGCTGGACCGGGCGGTGAGCGCAGCGCTGCAAATGGCATGGGTGGCGCTGAAAGGAGGCGACCGCGTTTCGCTCTTTGGCTTTGCCGAAAGGGTGATCGCATCGACGCCCTTTGTCACCGACACACGCGATTTTCACCGCCTGCGCCATGCCGCCGCCGATCTGGACTATCATGCGCGTGAGGCCAATTTCACGCTTGCCCTCTCCACTTTGGCCCAGCAATTGGCGCGGCGCAGCCTGATTGTGGTGTTTTCCGAATTTTCCGACCCTACCAGCGCGGAACTGATGCTGGAATCCATTGGGCGCCTTATCGCGCGGCACAGGGTGCTTTTCGTCTGTCTGCGCGATGAGGAACTTGAAACACTGGCCGGGGCGGAGCCGGCCGATATGGACGCTCTGGGCGGATCGGTCGCGGCCAGCGCCCTGCTGCGCCAGCGCGAATGGGTGATGAAGCGGTTGCGCGCGATGGGCGTCGATGTGGTCGAGGCCGCCCATGACGCCATAGGGCCGCGCCTGCTCGACGCCTATATGGCGATCCGCAGCCGGGGAGGGATCGGATGAAAGACTGGATCACCCGCCTTTGGCGCAAACAGACGCAGGAGGCCACCCAAGCCCCCGCCGCCCTGCGCTCCGACCGTTTCCGTCAGGCCCGTGAGGGCGACTGGCGGCGGCTGGAAAGCATTGTCACGGCGGTCGAGAAAGGGCGATTGCGGCGGCTGTCGGATGATGATCTGCTCGACCTGCCGGTGCTTTATCGCCAATTGGCCAGCAGCCTATCGGTCGCCCGCGAAACCAGCCTTGATGCCGCCGCTCTCGCCTATCTGGAGGCGCTGGCCCAGCGGGCGTGGTTCATCATCTATGGCCCGCGGGACAATTTCGGCGGGTGGTTCAAGGGCTTCATCCTGGGCGGGTGGAGCCGGGCGGTGCGCTCGATCCGCGTCGATATTTTGATCGCGCTGGCGCTGATGGTGGCGGGCGTAGCGGTGGGTTGGATGCTGGTGGCGCATGATCCGCAATTTTATGGCACGTTGGCCGGGGCGGATCCGGTGCGCCACCCCGGCGCCAGCGCGAAGCAATTGCGCGCCACCATGTTCGGCAATCAGGATCAGGACGCGCTGGCCGCCTTTGCCGCCTATCTGTTCGGGCATAATGCGCAGATCGCGATCCTGTGTTTCGCGCTGGGTTTCGCCATCGGATTGCCCAGCGTGCTGCTGCTGATCCAGAACAGCGGGATGTTGGGGGCGATGCTCTGGCTGTTCCATTCGCAAGGGTTGTTGTTCGATTTTTCCGCATGGATCACGGTCCATGGCACGACCGAATTGTTCGCCATCCTTCTGGCCGGGGCCAGCGGCATTCATATCGGGCGGGCCATCGCCTTTCCCGGCGAATTATCCGTCATGGCCAGCACGGCAGCGGCAGGGCGACGTACCGCCCCCGTCATGCTGGGCGTCGTGCTGATGCTGTTGGTGGCCGGCATGCTCGAAGGGTTTGCGCGGCAATTGATCGATGCCTCGCTGCCCCGCATGCTGGTGGGGGGCTTCATGCTGGTGTTCTGGCTGGTCTATTTCTTTGTGTACGGGTCCGGAAATTGGGGGGCACGCCAATGAAACTGCGCCCCGATCAGCGCGAGATCATCACGCCCGAAGGTCTGGCGCTGCGCTTTACCCTTGCGGGCCGGTCGGCGCGGCTGGGGGCTTTGCTGGTCGATCTGATCTGCATGGGCGTCATTCTGCTGCTCGCGATCTTTGCTCTGGTCTATGGCCAGCAAGGGCTGTCTGGGCTGAACATCAAGGTCCATGGCAAGGATGCCAGCCATGCCGCGCAATTCCTCTTCATCCTGTGGACGGGGCTGTTGTTCCTGCTGCGCAATGGCTGGTTTCTGATTTTCGAGCTTGGCCCGCGCGGGGCGACGCCGGGGAAAAGGGCACTGGGTTTGCGGATTGCGGCGCGGGATGGGGCGCGCTTGACGACCGAAATGGTGCTGGCGCGTAATCTGCTGCGCGATATCGAAATCTTCCTGCCCGCGGTCGCGCTCATTTCCGCCATGGGGGGCCAGGCAAGCAGCATGGTCAACTGGGCGGCGGCGGGGTGGTTTCTCCTCTTTGCGCTGATGCCCTTTTTCAACCGCGACCGTTTGCGCGCGGGCGACATGATCGCCGGGACATGGGTGGTCGAGGCCCCCCGCGCCCGTTTGGAACAGGCGATGAGCGCGCACGAATCGCCCATCGAATATGCTTTCGGCCCCGCCGAATTGGGCGTTTACGGCGAGTATGAATTGCAGACCCTCGAAGGCGTCCTGCGTGAAAATCAGGCCCCGGCGATGGAGGCGGTCGCCCGCGCCATCTGCGCCAAGATCGGATGGAGTGCGCCGCAGGGGGATGAAATTCGCCGCTTTCTGGATGCCTATTACACGGCGCTGCGCGCAAGGCTGGAACAGGGCCTGCGCTTTGGCCAGCGCAAGGCCGACAAGCATGATGGACAAAAACCATGACGATTGTTGAAGACGACCTGAGCGGGCCGGAGATTGCGCGCCTGCTCGAATATCATCTGGCGCAAATGCACCGCTGGTCGCCCGCCTGCAAGGTTCACGCCATGCCGATCGAGCGGTTGCGCGCGCCCGATGTGACATTCTATTCGGCATGGGTGGACGGGCAATTGGCCGGATGCGGGGCGATCAAACATCTGGACGATGGGCGCGGCGAATTGAAATCCATGCGCGTCGCCCCCGAATTTCTGGGGCGCGGCATCGGGCGGACGATGCTGCACCATCTGATGGATATAGGCCGCGCGCGGGGATACCGGCAATTGCTGCTGGAAACCGGCAAGCCCGACGCCTTTATCCCGGCGCGGCGGCTTTATGAAAGCGAGGGCTTTGTCGAATGTCCCGCCTTTGCCGATTACACCACCGATGATTACAGCCTTTGCATGGCGCGCGACCTGTAATCATCTCTTCGCATTTGCGGCGCATGGCCAATGCGCTATAGGGCCAGAGCAAAGGAGTTGCCCCCATGTCCTCAGTCCGTCCCTGGCGTGATATCGCCCGTCGTCAAAGCCGTCAGATCATGGTCGGCAAGGTTCCCATCGGGGGCGATGCGCCCATCGCGGTCCAGACCATGACCAACACGCTGACCAGCGATGCGGTGGCCACCATCGACCAGATCCGCCGCTGTGAAGAAGCAGGCGCCGATATTGTCCGCGTGTCCTGCCCCGACGTCGAATCGACGGCTGCCTTCAAACAGATCGCGCGGGCCTCGCGCGTGCCCTTGGTGGCCGACATCCATTTCCATTATAAGCGCGCCTTGGAAGCGGCCGATGCGGGCGCGGCCTGCCTGCGCATCAACCCCGGCAATATCGGCGGGTCCGACCGCGTGGCCGAAGTGGTGCGCGCGGCAAAGGCCAACGGCTGCTCGATCCGCATTGGCGTGAATGCGGGCTCTCTGGAAAAGGACCTGCTGGAAAAATACGGCGAGCCCTGCCCCGAGGCGCTGATCGAATCCGCGCTGGATCACATCAAGCTGCTTCAGGACCACGATTTCCACGAATATAAGGTGGCGGTGAAGGCTTCGGACGTGTTCCTTGCCGTCTCTGCCTATATGGGGCTGGCCGATGCGGTGGATTGCCCGCTGCATTTGGGCATCACCGAGGCGGGCGGCCTGATCGGCGGCACGGTCAAGTCGGCCATCGGCATGGGCAACCTGCTCTGGGCCGGTATCGGCGACACGATCCGCGTCTCGCTCTCGGCCCCGCCGGAAGAAGAAGTGCGCGTCGGTTTTGAAATCCTCAAGTCGCTGGGCCTGCGCACCCGCGGCGTGCGCGTCGTGTCCTGCCCGTCTTGCGCGCGTCAGGGCTTTGACGTCATCAAAACCGTCGAGGCGCTGGAAAGCCGCCTGTCGCATATCAAGACGCCGCTCTCGCTCTCGGTCCTCGGCTGCGTCGTCAATGGTCCGGGCGAGGCGCGCGAAACCGACATCGGCCTGACGGGCGGCGGCAATGGCAAGCACATGGTGTACCTGTCTGGCGTCACCGACCACACCGTCCAAAGCGAAGACATGCTCGAACATATCGTCAAGCTGGTCGAGGCCAAGGCTGCCGAGCTGGAAGCCGCCAAGGTGGAAACCGAGGCGGCCGAGTAATCCGCTTTATCGCTTCGCGATTTTGATTTTTGCAGGGGGTGTTCACCCCTGCACCCCCATTATGTTTTGGGTGACGATATGGCCTTTAAGGCCGTGCAAAGACACCTCTGGGATTATAGCCTGCGGCGCGGAAAGATTACGCTGAAAAGCGCCGCAGGCTTTCAATGCTGAACCTTGCACACTTCAGCCTTGCGATAGATCGCGCGCAACACAGACAGTAACGGGAGCGCGAGGGTCTGGACCCTCGCATTTACCCCTCCCTTTCGCCCCCGCCTGATTTCCCGATTGCGTCAAAAATCCACGCCCCGCGCCCCGAAATGCGCCACATCCCCGCACATCCCGTGCCCGTGACGCAGCATTCCCAACCCCGCCCCCGCGTCGCGCGCAAACCCGCCCGGAAGCCGTCCCCCGGCAATACGTCAATCTGCGCCGCTGATCGGTTTGACACCCTGCGCCCCGTATGAAACTTTTTGGACAAGTGTGAAGGATTGCGCAGCGTCGGATGAAATCCCGCGCGTGTTCAACCTGTTCACTTGGGGTGGAGGATGCCTCCTGAGGGGCGATGGAGCCGGCAAATGGCCCATCGAAGGAAATAGGGGGAATTTATGGGTTCGGCTTCAAGCTTGCATGATCCGTCGGTCGCGATCCACGGCGTTTCTATGAATTCTTCCAATCAATCCGGGCCAATTCGGCATTTGGGGCACGCATCCGCGCGCGCTTAATTCGCCCGCCTGACCATCCGTGAAAATTCAAACGTCGCCGGGAACAGGCGGCAACAGGGGACATCCGCATGACCATCAGCCACGGGCGCAAATTTGCCCTCTCCACTTCCTGCGCGCTGGCCGCGCTGGCTGCAACGCCGGCGCTGGCCGCCGATGAACCAGTTGATAGCGGCACGATCATCGTCACCGGCACCCGCCAGGTCGCCCGCAGCGCGACCCAGAGCCTTGCCCCGATCGACGTGCTTTCGGTCAAGGATCTTCAGGCCAGCGGCAAGCAATCGGTGCGCGACCTGCTGGGCACGCTGGTCCCCTCGATCAACGTTTCGAACAGCGGCGCGGGCGCCAGCTTTGCGGTCAAGACGCTTTCGCTGCGCGGTCTGGCGGGCGACCATGTGCTGATCCTGGTCAATGGCAAGCGCCGCCACAACACCGCCACCATGTTCATCAACGGCACGACCCAAAACGGCCAGTCGCCCGCCGACCTTGACCTCATCCCGTCGAACTCGATCTCGCGCGTCGAAGTGCTGCGCGATGGCGCGTCGGCGCAATATGGCTCGGACGCGATTGCGGGCGTGGTCAACGTGATCCTCAAGGATGACCTGTCGGGTACGGCCACGATGCTGGGCGGCACGACGATGGATGGCGGCGGCGAAACCGCCCGTATGTCGGTGGACAAGGGCTTTGCCATTGGCGAGGCGCGCCTGCACCTGTCGGCTGAAGGCTGGCTTCAGGCACGCACGGTGCGTTCGGGGCCCAATCCGGGGCAATTCTATGCCCGCACCGGCCAGCTTTACAGTTCGACCACCGGCGCATTTGACCCGCGTGAGGCAACCGTCAACCGCAACGTCAACAAGGCGGGCCAACCGGCCAGCGAAGGCTTCAACCTTGGCTATGATTTCAGCGTCCCGGTCGGCGCGGTCAAACTCTACAGCTTTGGCACGTTCAGCCACCGCCATAATGATGCATGGCTGACCTATCGCTTCCCTGATGCGCCCAACAACATCCCCGAAATCTATACCAACGGCTATTCGCCCCACCTGCATATCAGCGACCATGACTATCAGGTGACCGCGGGCATCAAGAGCCAGAAGGGTGCCGCGATCAATTTCGACTTCTCGTCCAGCTATGGCGTCAGCCTCGTCTCGATGGTTGAAACCACCGCGCTTAATGCCTCAATGGGCCCGGCCAGCCCGACCACCTTCTACATCGGGCGGACCAAGAGCACCGAGTGGACCAACAATCTCGACCTGCAAAAAGACGTCAATCTGGGGCTGTATCAGCCGCTCTCGGTGGCGGTGGGCGGCGAATATCGCCAGACCACCTATGGCATCGAAGCAGGCGAGGCGGCCTCCTATATCGATGGCGGCTATCGATCGACCACCGGGGCCAATGCGGGCGTGCTGCGCACCAGCGGTTCACAGGGCGTGACCGGTTTCGCCCCCAGTATGGCGGGCAGTTGGAAGCGCAGGGCGTGGAGCGCCTATATCAACCTTGAGCAGAAGATCCTGCCCGGCGTCGAAGTCGCGCTGGCCGGTCGCCATGAAGATTATTCCGACTTTGGCAAGACCGACACCGGCAAGGTTTCGGCGCGTATCGAACCGACCAAAGGCTTTGCCCTGCGCGGCACGGTCAGCACGGGTTTCCGCGCCCCCACGCTGCAACAGCAACACTATTCCTCGGCCAGCACGATCAATGTCAGCGGCACGCTGCTGCCGGTTTCCGCGCTGCCGGTGGATTCGCCCGCAGGCATCGCGCTGGGGGCAAAGGCGCTCAAGCCTGAACGGTCGACCAACTATTCGTTGGGCTTTGTGTTCAACGCGATCCCGCGCTTCAACCTGACGGTGGACGCCTATCAGATCAAGCTGAAGGACCGTATCCTGCTCTCCTCGACGCTGCAGGGCGCCGTGGTGCGCAGCGTGCTGGCGGCGGCCGGGATCACGTCTTCGGCGGGCGGCTTCTACTTCTCGAACTCGACCGACACGCGCACGCGCGGTATCGACATCGTGGGCACCTATCGCGCGGATCTGGGCGATCTGGGCAATGCCAACCTCAGCCTGTCGGCCAATTTTTCCGAAACGGTGTTCACCCGCGTCGATTCGGTTCCGGCGGTCCTCTCTTCGGCGGGGCTTGTCCTGATCGGGCGCGACCGTCAGGGCGACTTTACCGTGGGCACGCCGCGTGAAAAATTCATCGCCAATGTCGCCTGGGAAAAGGGTCCGGCGGCCCTCAACCTGCGCGCCACCCGTTTTGGCCGCGTGACGCAAATGAACGCCAGCGCCGCCGGGCCGGACGCCAGCATCGACCCCAAGGTCATCTTCGACTTCGACGCCAGCTACAAGCTGAGCAATGGCATCAAGCTGGGCGTGGGCGCGAACAATATGTTCAACATCTATCCCAACAAATTGCCCACCGCTTTGCAGGGCAACGGCTTCTCGCTCTACAACGCCTATTCACCCTATGGGGTGAGCGGGGGCTTCTATTACGCCCGTCTCAGCATGTCGTTCTGATAGCATCCGTCTGAAAACACCTGCGGGGTCGCCGATGATGGCGGCCCCGCCCCCATTTCCCCTTGCCGACCTTCCCCCCGCGTGGAGTATCCCTTGATGACCTTTGCCAAGCGCCCCCTCTTTCTGGCATCGCAGGCCGTGCTGGCCGCCGCCATCGCATTGGCCGGGGCGCCCCTGAACGCAGCGCCCGCCAATCTGCCGCCTCCGGGCGGCGAAACGCCGGTGGCGTTTGATGTCCACGCGGGCACGTCCTATGCGGTTTCGGTTTCGCCCGACGGCCAATGGCTGGCCTTTGACCTTCAGGGCAGCCTGTGGGTCATCCCGGCCAAGGGCGGCGAGGCCAAGCGCATCACCGATTATTTCAACGACGCCCATCTGCCCACATGGTCGCCCGATGGATCGCGCATCGCCTATTACGCCTATCGCGACGGTGACTATGACCTGTGGACGGCCAAGGCCGATGGCAGCGACGCCAGACAATTGACCCATGGCGAATTTGACGACCGCGAACCCAGCTGGTCGCCCGATGGCAAGAGCATCGCCTTTGCCAGCGAACGCGGGGGCGGATACGATATCTGGACTATCGATGTGGCGACCGGCGCACTGACCCAACTGACCAAAGGCCCGCGTGAGGATCGCGCCCCGGCATGGTCCGCCGACAGCGGCACGATCGTCTTTTCCGGCGCGGGCAGCCTCTATTCCGTCCCGGCCAAGGGCGGCGATGTCACCACCTTGCGCAGCGCCCCTGCCGGCACGCGCTATGATAGCCCCTCGCTCTCGGCCAAGGGCGCATTGGCCTATGTCACCGCCGATAGCACCGGCAGCCATCTGGAGGTGGACGGCAAGGTCGTCTCGGGCAAGGAAAACGTCTTTCCCTTCCGCGCCACATGGGCCGGGGGCGATGCCTATTACATTTCCGACGGATTGATCCGCCGCCGCACCGGGGCGAAACTGGCCACCATCCCCTTTTCCGCGCGTCTGGAGGCGATCAAGCCGATCTATACCCGCGCCAAACGTGATTTCACCAGCACCGCCCCGCGCCGCGTTCTGGGCATTCAGCATCCCGCCTTGTCGCCAGATGGGGGCCAAATCGCCTTTGTCGCACTGGGCGACCTTTATGTCGTCTCGTCCAAGGGCGGCAAGCCGCAGCAATTGACCCATGACGAAGCGCTGGAGGCCGATGCCGCATGGTCGCCCGATGGCCGCCGCCTTGCCTATACCTCGGACAAGGGCGGCGGGTTGCCGCAGATCTGGGTGCGTGACCTTTCCACCGGCAAGGACCGTCAGGTTACCAACAGCCCGAACCAACCGCTTGGCGCGGCATGGTCGCCCGACGGCAAACGGATTGCTTTCCTCGACACCGATGGCCGCTGGGGCGTGGCAGGGCTGATGGTGGTGGATGTGGAGAGCGGCGTGATGACCCGCCTGCAACCCAGTCTGCCCCAGCCCGGCAAGCCGACATGGAGCCCCGATGGCCGCTATGTGGCGGTGGCTTTGTCCAAACCCTATTCCACCAGTTTCCGCGAAGGCAATAACCAGATCTGGATGGTGCCCAGCGACGGCAAGGGTACGCCCTTCTGGCGCGATGCGGACAAGGCTTCGCTCGATTCGCGCGGCGGGGGCGGGCCGGTCTGGTCGCCCGATGGGCAGAAAATGGCGGGTATTCAGGACGGCGTGCTGAAAATCTGGCCGGTGTCGCCCGATGGCACAGCTCTGGGTTCCCCCCGCGCCTATACGTCCGAAATCTCGCATTATCCGACGTGGAGCGGGGACGCAAAATCGGTGCTGTTCCAAGCGGCGGACAAGTTGAAGATCGTCAGCGTCGAAACCGGCGCCATCCGCGACGTGCCGCTCGACTTCTCCTATACGCTGGCGATTCCCAAAACCAGGATCGTCGTCCACGCAGGCGCCATGGTCGATGCCGTCACCGATGCGACCCAGACCAACAAGGACATCGTGATCGAAGGCAACCGCATCACCGCGATCCTGCCCCATGACACGAAGAATTATGCGGGCGCGGACAAGGTGATCGAGGCGCCGACCCTGACCGCCATTCCCGGCCTGATCGACCATCATGCCCATGCGCAAAAGGATTTTGGCGCCAATCTGCATCTGGCATGGCTGTCCTATGGCATCACCACGGTGCGCGATCCGGGCAACCAACCCTATGACGGGATCGAGGACCGCGAGGCATCGGAAGCCGGTGTCCGCATCGGGCCGCGCATCTATACGACCGGACCGCTGCTGGAATGGCGACGGGTGTTCTATCGCATGGGTGTGGCGGTGTCGGGTCCGGCGCATCTGGAACGCGAGATCATGCGGGCCAAGGCGCTGAAATATGACCTCATCAAATCCTATGTCCGCATGCCCGATTTCGGCCAGCGCCGTCTGGTCGAGGCCGCGCATGAGATGGGCGTGCCGGTGGCGACGCATGAAATCTTTCCGGCGGCCTATACCGGCGTCGACAACACCGAACACCTTGGCGCCACCAGCCGTCGCGGCTTTTCGCCCAAGCAGGGTCCACAGGGTAAGGTCTATGAGGATGTAATCCAGTTGTTCGGCCGTTCGGGCCGGACGCTGACGCCGACGAATTTCGGCGCAATCAACACATTCCTGGCCAAGCATCCGGAGTTCCGCAAAGATCCGCGCCTATTGCTCTATCCGGAATGGGCACGCAAAACGGTGAGCGAAGGTGAGGCCCTGCCGCCTGCGTTGCTCTCGATGCAGGCGGGGCAGTTGGAAGGTCTCAACGCCATGAAGGCGGCGGGCACTCTGATTGCGGCAGGCACCGACACGATGATCGCCCCCAATCTTCAGGCCGAAATTTCATCCTATGTCGATGGCGGCTTTACCCCGTTCGAGGCATTGAAAACCGCCACCGTCAATTCGGCCAAGGCGCTCAATCTGGATGCGGGCACGATCGAGGTGGGCAAGCTGGCGGATATCATTCTGGTCGACGGCGATCCGCGCAAGGATATTGCGGCCACATTCCGGGTAAAACAGGTCATCACCAATGGCCGCCCCTTCACCGTCGAGGAATTGCTGGCCAAGGCGCAGCGCAAGCCCTGATCCGCCTCCAAATCGGCTAAGGCATTCAATACGAGGCCGGAAGGGCAAGGGATTTCCTCTCGCTCCTCCGGCCTCAATGGTTTAGTCGAGGGCGGATCGTAAAGATGAGGGCATGATGCGGTTGGATCGAATG